>JAFAMT010000300.1 GCA_019233085.1 Herbaspirillum sp. | reverse complement strand
CGATCAGGCCGATGGCGTTGGACGCGAAGACGAAACCGAAGTACTGCGGCTTGATGCCATGCAACTCGATGACCACGAAGGGGCCACCGGCGATATAGGCAAACATGCCGGCCTGCACCAGGCCGCCGCACAATACATAGGACATGAACTGGCGGTGGCGCAGCAGGCCCCAGTACTGTCCCAGCGTGCGTCCCAGGTGCAGGGGTTCGGCACGGCTCACGTCCACGGTTTCGGTCAGGTATTTGCGCGTGCCTAGCATGCACAGCAGGCCGAACAGGGTCAGCACCACGAAGATGCCGCGCCAGCTGGCGAAGACCAGCATCAAGCCGCCGATGAAGGGTGCCAGGATGGGGGCCAGGCCGAATACCAGCATGAGCATCGAGAAGGCCTTGGCCGAACCTTCGGCGCCCATGCGGTCGCGCACCATGGCGCGCGGGATCACCATGCCGGCGCTGCCACCCAGGCCCTGGAACAGGCGCAGCACGATCAGCGTCTCAATGTTCTGCGCGAAGATGCACAGCAGCGAACAGGCGAAGTAGAGTGCGATGCCGAAGAACAATGGCGGCTTGCGACCGAAGCGGTCCGACAGCGGACCGTAGAACATCTGGCCCACCGCCAGGCCGACCAGGAAGGCCGCCAGCGTGAGCTGGACCAGGTTGGTGCCCACGCCTAGGTCATGGGCGATGGCGGTGAAACTGGGTAGGTACATGTCGATGGCCAGCGCGCCCATGGCAGTGAGCGCGGCCAGGACGGCCAGCCATGGCGGAAATTTGCCCGTCGAGAGCGAGGTATCTTGGTTTTGCATGAGGAAGTCAGAGACGGCCGCCGAAGCGACCTGATGGCGTGAGGCCGACATTATAGATCGACACCGCCATTGCTTCAGGCAGCTGCCGTGCGGGGACATCGCATCCGCGTCAAACCGCCAGCAAAAAAAGCTGACCATGCACAACAAATGCGCCACGCCATGATGCACGTCGCCTTGTTTAATGGCACACTTGTTCTCGTACTTCCCACAGGCCAGGAGTCTGGGCAGGGAGCGGCTGGAGCGCATCGTGAAGAAGGTGACGCCGAGCAACACTACAACGTCATAGCCGCAGGGGGAATCAATGCGTGGCCGACCCAAGCCATCAGCAACCGTCATGCGCAAGTGCAATTGCATTGCGGAAAATCGATCAGGGCAGCCGGGCAAGCGCCGCCAATTACTGCTGGCAGGCCTGGCCGGGGCCGGCTTGCTTGCAGCCTGCGGTCGCACGAACGAGTCGATGCGTTCTGCCACGACTGCCGATCCGGTTGTGTTGACGGCACTGGTCTGGGCACCGGACTGGCCGGAGGAAATGCAGCGGGTGGCCGATGCCTTCATGCATGCGCATCCCGAGGTCCGCATCAACCTGCAATTCATGATCGGCAACTCGGTGGAAGAAAACCTGCGACCCAAGGCCGCCACCGACAGCCTGCCGGATATCTTCTCGGTCAATCCCAATCCCTATACGGCCGGACTGGCCGACCAGGGCATGCTGGGCGACCTGGGCATGTCCTCCGCCTGGGGCAACATGCTGGAGATCCTGCAGCGCGCCTGGACCTCGCCGGGTGGCCGTCGCTTCGGTATCCCCACCGGGGTCGCCACCACGCTGATCTACTACGACCAGGACATGTTCGAGCGCGCCGGTATCCGCACGCTACCGACCGATTTCGAGCAGTTCCTCGCCGTCGGTAACACGCTCAGGAAAGCCGGATTCACGCCGCTGGCCTTGCCGGGGGCGTTTCCCAACATGTTGGGCAATGGCCCCTTCAGCTATGGTTTCGCCAACCAGATCGCCGCCTCGCAGCCGGACTGGCGCGCGCGCATCGCCAAGGGCACGCTGGTGCTGGACAATCCCGAGGGCGCGGCCATCTTCGGCCGTCTGCGCACACTGGCCGAAAAGAAATTGCTGCAGGCCGATTGCCTGCGCTCAGGCTACGACGCCACCCTGCGCCAGTTCACCGAGGGCCAGGCGGCCATGACCTTCCAGGGGACCTGGGCGGCAGGCACCCTGATGCAGGGCCACGAGCGGCGCGTCGGTGTCTTTGCGCCTCCCTGGAACGACAAGGGCCTTGCGCTCAAGCCGGTCATCGGCAGCGAGACCGGTTTTGCCATCGCCCAGCGCAGCAGCCCTCGCAACCGGCAACTGGCGGCGCGCTTCATCGATTTCCTGTACGGCCCCGGCATGCCGATCTGGCAGGAAAAGCGCAAGAACATCCCACCCTTCAAGACCATCGGCCCCGAGGCCAGTGGCGACCGCGGCCTGTTTGCGCTGGTCGACGGCCTGCAGCGCAGCGTCGCTGCCGACGATGCACCCGGCCTGTATTACTCTTACCTGCCGGCTGAGACCATCGATGTATTGCATGGCTTGCTGCAGGCGGTGCTGGCCGGCAAGCAGTCGCCCGCGCGCGCCGCGCGGGACCTGCAGGCATCGATCGCCGAACAGGCCCGCCTGGCCGGCAAATAGGGCAGGAGGACCACCCCGCATGCGCAAACAGCTGGACTTCCTCTCCCTGGGCTTCCTGCGAAAGATCCAGATCCGCTACCGGCTGATCAACTCCTTCATCCTGGTGTCGCTGGTGCCGCTGGTCATCTCGGGCTTGCTGGCCTATCGCGAGACCAGCCGCGCCACCCAGGACAAAGTGCGCGCCTACTCCGTGCAGGTGGCCAAGCAGATTTCCCAGAACCTGATGCTGCGCATGGAAAAGATCGAGGACACCAGCGAAGAACTGGTGTTGTCATCCCGGCTGCAGCGCCTGCTGAGCGACTATTACAGTGGCGATGAAGCCGCCAGCGCAGCCGCGCGCAGCGGCATGGCCCGGGTGCTGCTGGACACCTACGGGGCGCTGCCCTATGTGAACCAGAAATACATCCTGGACCGTAACCGCCAGGTGGTCGATCCGCAGGTCTTCGCGCCCATGGCCAGCAGCATCGGCCGGGTCGTCGAGGAAGCGCCCGATCTCAACAGCCGGGCCTGGTGGACGCTCTACGATGCCGGTCATGGCCAGAAAAGCCTGGCGATGCTGCGCGAGATCCGCTTCACCGGCAACAACCGCAGTGCCGGCGTGCTGTTCATCGGGGTGCGTCCCAATTACTTCATGAGCATCTTCGACGGTGTCGACCTGGGCTACGACTCCACCATCTTCATCGTCGATGCCAGCGACGGCGCCGTGGTGGTGCAAAGCCGCGAGGGCAACCAGAGCATGGCCGATCCGGCCTTGCAACAGGGCATCGCCGCCAGCCTGTCGCAGCGACGTACCAGCGACTTCATCGCCTATACCGGCGCCGACCACATGCGCTACTACGCCGCCATCGCCAGGCTGCCGCATACCTCCTGGTGGGTGGTCAGCGCCACGCCAAGCGACCGCCTCAATGCCGACACCCGCTCGGTACGCGACAAGATCATCGCCATCGGCGTGCTGTGCTTTGCCGCCTCCCTGTTGCTGTCGGCGCTGATCGCGCGCAGCATCAGCGCGCCCCTGCTGCGCCTGGTTGCGGCCATGAGGGAGACCGGCGCCGGCAATACGACGGTGCGGGTGGAACAGGCCGGCAAGGACGAGATCGCCGTGCTCTCGCGCAAGTTCAACGAGATGGCTGGCAAGCTGCAGCAGAACAAGGAAGAACTGGAACAGCAGGTGGCGCTGCGCACGCGCGAGCTGGAGCGCGCCAACCGCAAGCTGGAAGCGCTCTCGGCCACCGATGGCCTCACCGGCGTGGCCAACCGGCGGCGCTTCGACGAGGCGCTCACCAACGAACTGCGGCGCTCGGTGCGTTCCGGTCATGCATTGGCCTTGCTGATGCTGGACGTGGATTACTTCAAGAAATACAACGATCGCTACGGCCACCTGGCCGGCGACGAATGCCTGCGCATCGTCGCGCGCGTGTTGCAAAAGAGTTCGCGCCGCGCCACCGACCTGGTGGCCCGCTACGGCGGCGAGGAATTCAGCGTCATCATCGCCGAGAGCGATATCACGCATGCGCTGCAGCAGGCCGAGCACATCTGCCAGGCCATCTACGATCTCAAGCTTCCGCATGCCGATTCCCCCTGCGGCTACATCACCGCCAGCATCGGCGTGGCCGTGCTGCAGGCCGACGACCACACCACGCCGGAACAGGTGGTGCGTATCGCCGACCAGGCGCTCTACCACGCCAAGTACCAGGGCCGCAATCGCGTGGTACTGGGCAATGATGCGACGGTGCGGCTGTAGGACAAACCCCGGCTGCGCTGACAAGCGCCTGACACCACCACGACGCGGTGCAAAGATCGGTTAATCCGGGCCAGGCGGCCCTGAACCAATGACAATGCACTGCATCATACCGTTACGCCAACTCCATCCACCAGATAGCGAGGTATAACAGATGAGCACCACCCGCCAAGAAAAAAAACATTGGTCCGTCGAGGATATCGACTTCAGCCGCATCGACCTGGCGCGAGCGCACCCCGATGAAGACCTGTTCTACCTGGTGGCCTGCGCCTCCTTCGTCGAGAGTGGCTCCGATCTCTATACCCACAACCTGGTGCAGTACTACCGGGGCGACCCCGAGGTAGAGGACTGGCTGCGCGAGCACTGGGAAAAGGAAGAACTGCAGCACGGCGCGGCCCTGCGTGCCTATGTGGCGCATGTCTGGCCGGAGTTTGACTGGGAGCGGGCCTACCGGGGCTTCCTCGACGAGTATTCGCAATACTGCAAGGTCGAACTGCTCGAACCCACGCGCGCCCAGGAACTGGCGGCGCGCTGCGTGGTGGAGACCGGCACGTCGACCTACTACCGCGCCCTGGCGCGCGCCACCGACGAACCGGTCTTGAAGCACCTGGCCGGGCTGATCGCCAACGACGAGGTCAATCACTACAAGCACTTCTACCAGTACTTCCGCCGCTACCGTCGCCAGGAAAAAGTCGGGCGCTCACGCGTGCTCGGCACCCTGAGCCGGCGCACGCTGGAATTGAAGAGCGAGGATGCCGATTGCGCCATCCGCCACGTGGCCCGGGTCTACAAGCCGGAGCTGGCGGCCGACCCGGTCCGGCTCAAGGAACTGGCCTCGCGCATGAGCCGCACCGTGCGCGTCAATCTCAAACCCGAGGCCACCATCAAGATGATCATGCGCCCGCTGGAATTGCCGGCGATGCTGCAGGCCATGATCGAATTCCCGTTGCGCCAGTTCATGCAGCGCGTGCTGCTGCGCTGAGGTCCAGGACTACACGTCAGACTATTGTTAACAATCCCCCACAGCCCGATGAGTTCTGCCTCATCGGGCGAAAACCCGCAGCGGCTGGCGCTTTCCGGATTGCCCCAAGATCGGGCACGCGCAAGCGCCAGCTTGGTGAATCTTGCCCTGCCGCCATTTCCCTGTCGACAATTGCGCTCGGCTTTGGTGCGCAGTTTTGTTCCGGCTGACAACATTTCCCGCTCTCTCGCGTGCTTGCCCGCCCCGCTTTGATGCATGGCCGCGCCCGTTTCCGGGCATTGGCACGCAATCTGCTAAAGCGTCTGGGCAGTGAAAAAAATCTTCCAAAACTTTTTCTCGAGGGAGCACCACATGTCACGTCGTACTGTACTGAAAGCCACCGCATTGGGCGCATTCGCACTGGCCGCATCCTCCTGGCTGCCCTCCGCCTTCGCTGCCGACACCATCAAGGTCGGTATCCTGCACTCGCTGTCGGGCACCATGGCGATCTCCGAAACGTCCCTGAAGGACGTGGCCCTGATGACCATCGACGAAATCAACGCCGCCGGCGGCGTGCTGGGCAAGAAGCTGGAACCGGTGATCGTGGACCCCGCTTCCAACTGGCCGCTGTTCGCCGAAAAGGCACGTCAGCTCATTTCGCAGGACAAGGTGTCGGTGGTGTTCGGCTGTTGGACTTCGGTGTCACGCAAGTCGGTGCTGCCGGTCTTCAAGGAACTGAACAGCCTGCTGTTCTACCCGGTGCAGTACGAAGGTGAAGAACTGGAGAAGAACGTCTTCTACACCGGTGCTGCCCCCAACCAGCAGGCCATCCCTGCGGTCGAATACCTGATGTCCAAGGAAGGTGGCGGCGCCAAGCGCTTCGTGCTGCTGGGTACCGACTACGTCTACCCGCGCACCACCAACAAGATCCTGCGCGCCTTCCTGCACAGCAAGGGCGTGAAGGACTCCGACATCGACGAGGTCTACACCCCCTTCGGTCACTCCGACTACCAGACCATCGTGGCCAACATCAAGAAGTTCTCGGCCGGTGGCAAGACCGCTGTGATCTCGACCATCAACGGCGACTCCAACGTGCCCTTCTACAAGGAACTGGGCAACGCTGGCCTGAAGGCGACCGACGTGCCGGTGGTGGCATTCTCCGTGGGTGAAGAAGAACTGCGCGGCGTGGATACCAAGCCGCTGGTGGGCCACCTGGCTGCCTGGAACTACTTCGAGTCCGTGAAGAACCCGGTCAACACCGCCTTCATCAAGAAGTGGAAGGAATACGCCAAGGCCAAGAACCTGCCCAACGCCGATACCGTCGTGACCAACGACCCGATGGAAGCCACCTACGTCGGCATGCACATGTGGGCGCAGGCCGTGGAAAAGGCCAAGTCCACCGATACCGACAAGGTGATCGCGGCCATGGGCGGCCAGAGCTACAAGGCACCGTCGGGCTACACGCTGGAAATGGACAAGACCAACCACCACCTGCATAAGCCGGTGATGATCGGCGAAATCAAGGCCGACGGTCAGTTCAACGTGGTCTACAAGACCAAGACCACCATCCGCGCGCAACCGTGGAGCCCGTACATCCCGGGTAACGAAGGCAAGCAGAAGGAATAAGGCTTGTTGTTGCTTTAACGGCGTTCTTCGGAGCGCCTTCGATACGCCGCATTGCGGCTACTCAGTCCGAACGGGTCTCTGTTGCACAACCCGCAGACCGTTAAACCTGAGTAGCCGCGTGAGCAGCGTATCGAAGGCGCTCCGTCCGCCGCAGTTCCTCCCTCCACAAGAAGAACGCCCGACGATGCGCAACGGCCACGGCTTCGGGTCCGGCTCGCGCTTCGAGGCGCACACCATCATGACACCAGCCATCCAGTTCCTACGCGGGCTCTTCACGACCTGGCTTTGCGTCCATGCCCTGACGGCGGGCGCGGCCATCGCACCGGACCTGCTCAAGCCCCTTGGCGGAGACGACCCCGACGCGCGCATCGCCGCCGTCAACCAGATTGCGGCGCTGGCCAACGACGACGCCATCAAGATTCTCAATGCCCTGAACAGCGACGCGCTCTATGTCACCCCTGCCGGTGATGTGCTCATCGTCGATGATGCGGGCAAGGCCTTCAACCCGGCCACCGACCAGACCGGCCCGGCACCCGATGATGCCGAAGGCATCACCGTCAACAACCGCCTGCGTGGCGCCGTCGATGGCGCCCTGTCGGGCTTGAAGCTGCTCTCGCCGCAACGCGACCAGCGCCTGGCTGCCGCCAGCGAACTGCTGAAGAATGCGGATCCGGCGCAGATCCCGCTGATCGAAAAGGCGCTGGCCAAGGAAAGCGATCCCCAGATCAAGGACGTGCTGCTGCAGGTGCAGGCCACCGCCAACCTGCATGCCGCCGACCCGGCCGCGCGCCGTGCTGCGGTCAAGACGCTGGCCGAGACCACCAATGCCTCCTTGAAGCCGGCGCTGGAAAACATGCTGGCCAAGAATCCCGATGGCTCCTATGTCGAACCCGATGAAGGCGTGCGCGTGGAAGCCGTGCGCACCCTGTCGGCGCTGGACCGCCACCTGGCCATCGTGGACTTCGCCGGCAAGCTGTTCTATGGCGTCTCGCTGGGCAGCGTGCTGCTGCTGGCCGCGCTGGGCCTGGCCATTACCTTCGGCCTCATGGGCATCATCAACATGGCGCACGGTGAATTGCTGATGATCGGCGCCTACACCACCTATGTGTGTCAGCTGGTGTTCCGCAAGTTCTTCCCGGGCGCCATCGATGCCTATCTGGTGGTGGCCCTGCCGGCGGCCTTCATCGTCGCCGCGGCCGTGGGTATCGCGCTGGAGCGGCTGGTGATCCGCTGGCTCTATGGCCGTCCGCTGGAGACCCTGCTCTGCACCTGGGGTATCAGCCTGATGCTGATGCAGGGTGTGCGCTCCATCTTCGGCGCGCAGAACGTGGAAGTGGCCAACCCGAGCTGGATGTCGGGCGGGGTCACCGTACTGGGTTCTCTGGTGCTGTCCTATAACCGCATCGTGATCGTGTTCTTTGCGCTCTTCGTGGTGTTTGCGGTGTGGCTGATCCTGAACAAGACCCGCCTGGGCCTGTTCGTGCGGGCCGTCACGCAGAACCGCCGCATGGCCGATTGCGTGGGCGTGTCCACCGGCAAGATCGACATGATGACCTTCGGCCTGGGCTGCGGCATCGCCGGTCTCGGTGGCGTGGCGCTGTCGCAGCTGGGTAACGTCGGCCCCGACCTGGGCCAGGGCTATATCGTGGACTCCTTCATGGTGGTGGTGCTGGGTGGCGTGGGCCAACTGGCCGGCACCGTGATCGCTGCCTTCGGCCTGGGCGAGGTCAACAAGTTCCTGGAGCCGATGGCCGGCGCCGTACTGGCCAAGATCGCCATCCTGGTCTTCATCATCGTATTCATCCAGAAGCGTCCGCAAGGTCTCTTCGCACTCAAGGGAAGGAGCGTGGAATGAGCACCATGATCATGCGCCCCTCGCTGTTCAATCGCCCGGCCTGGGCCGGGATCGTCATCTGCACCGTGGT
>JAFAMT010000209.1 GCA_019233085.1 Herbaspirillum sp. | reverse complement strand
GGCAAGAGCTGGATCTCCTACGAGGACTTCGCCGTGGCCCTGCTGGACGAGCTGGAACAACCCAAGCACGTGCGCGCACGTTTCACGGTAGGCTACTAAGCCCAACCGCACGCAGCGGGCCTGACGGTGCAGAAAACCGCAGGCCCGGTGCCGAATCAATCAAGAGGAATCGCATCATGACCCGCCCCCAGACCACGCACGAGACTGTGCTGCACTACATCCACGACCCGCTCTGCGGCTGGTGTTACGGCGCCGCCCCGCTGGTGGCCGCCGCCCGCCGCGTGCTGCCGGTACAGGCCCACGGCGGCGGCATGATGGCCGGCCGCAACCGCCGCCGTGTCGATGCGCAATTACGCGACTACGTGATGCCGCACGACCATCGCATCGCGCAGATGACCGGGCAGGTGTTTGGCGAAAACTACTTCAATGGATTGCTGAAGGACACCGACGCCGTGTTCGACTCGGCCCCGCCGATTGCCGCCGTGCTGGCGGTGCAGTCGATCAAGGGCGATGCAGCCGGACTGGATATGCTGGCGGCAATCCAGCGTGCGCATTACCAGCAGGGACGGCGGATTTCTGAGGTGAGCACGCTGACCGAACTGGCCCAGGCGCTGGGCATCGACGCAGCCACCTTCGCCGCCGAACTGCAACGTGTGGAGCAGGAAGAACTGGACGGCCACATCGCGGCCAGCCGCGAGTTGCTGAACTACGTCGGCGGACGCGGCTTCCCCACCTTCGTCTTGCAGCGGGGCGATACGCTGGAAGTGCTCGACACCGGCCGCTGGCTGGGACAAGCGGAGCAGTGGACGCAGTACCTGCGCGATGAAACCGGCGCCCTGCCGCCGGCGACGGAAGACGCAGCGGCCCAGTGCGATCTGCACAGCGGCCACTGCGACTGAACAGGTCCGCTCAGACTGGCAAGCCCAACGCACGCAATTGCGCGCGGGTCTGCGCCGCATCGACGTGATGAATGCCCTGCCAACCGAGGGCACGGCAAGCATCGATATTCTTTTGCACGTCATCGATGAAGACCAGTTGCTGCGGCTGCAGACCGGGCAGGTGACGGCCATAGCGTTCCAGCGCGATCTGGTAGATGCGTGCATCGGGCTTGATGCAGCGCTCGTCGCCCGACACCACGATGTCACCGAACAGCTGCAGGAAGTCGTGGTTGTCCCGTGCGTAAGGGAAGGTCTCGGCGGACCAGTTGGTCAGGCCGAACACCGGCACCTGTTTCGCGTGCAGCTCCCGCAGCAGCTCCACCCCGTCATGCAGGGGGCCGCGCAGCATCTCGTGCCAGCGGCCATAGAAAGCGCGGATCAGTGCCTCATGCTGCGGATGCTGGCGCACCAGATGTTCGGTGCCCTCGGCCAGGGTGCGGCCGCCATCCTGCTGCACGTTCCAATCGGGCGAACAGATGTGCTCAAGGAAATGCCGGCGCTCTTCTTCATCGGCGATCAGTTCGCGATACAGGTGCTGGGGATTCCAGTCGAAGAGTACGCCGCCGAAATCGAAGACCACGGCGCGGATGCCGCTTGGTGCTGAAAACGTCATTGTCGATATTCTGAAAAATCGGGCAAGGTTGATTGATGAATAGCTCCGGCGATGGTGGCCGGTATCCCGATAATACAGAGATTTAAATACAGAGACTTAAATACACAGGTTTAGTGCGTGTACCAGACCAGGAGTGTCGTTCCACCATCCGGGAGAAGCAGAAATATCTGACGCCGGGCGCCATGGGGCAGGCAAGAGACCCTGCCCTCACTGGCGCAAAGAACTCAGAAGCCCAAGCTCAACATCCCCACCAACTGGTTACCCTGCTTCACATCAAAGCGGTTGTAGCCGCCCAGGATGGCCTGCAGCGACCAGGTGATGGACGAGTTCGGAAACGGCGCCGACAGGCCCAGCGTCAGGTGACGCAGGCCGCCGCTGCTGGGACCGTTGCCAGCGAAGCAGCCGTTGACCACGAACGCTGCCCCGGCACCGCAGGCGGTGCCGGTGGCAGTGTCGCGGGTGCCGAGGTACTTGCCTTCGCGGTGGTAGGTGTAGGCGCCCAGCGTGCTGGAGAAGGTGATGTCGTACGGCAGCGGCTTGGTGTAGACCAGGGTCCAGTAGGTGTCGCCCTTGTTGCCCCAGACCACATCGTTGAGCAGCGTCTGCGCATTGAAGGACAGCGCGCCCCAGGTCAGGCCTGCCTTGGTTTCGAGCGCATTGGCATGGCTGCCGTTGGCATAGTAATAGCCGGTCATGCCCAGGTTATAGCCAAGGTCGCCGGTAATGTTGCCGGCGTAGGCGAAGTAGAGATCGTTTTCGACCGAGCGCGGTTTCTGGAATTCGGTGATGCTGCGGTCGCTGTAGGAATTGCCCAGCTGCTTGTACGAATAGTTGATGGTGGACGCCCAGTAGCCAAAGCTCCAGCCGCTGCTGTGGACGAAATCGATGCCCCATTGCAGCGCGGCCTGGTCCGATTCGGGCGCGTCGGCGCCAGCATTGCCCAGCGGCTGGCCGTTGCCGTAGGTGGTGGTGACACCGCGCAGCACGTAGCGCGAGGCCAGGTCGATGTGCTTGGTGATGGTCCAGGGGCCGGCAGGTTCGGCAGGGGCCGGGGCGGCATCGTCAGCCAGGGCCGGCGCGCAGGCCAGCAGGGAGACGAGGGCAGCGGCGCAGGTGCCGAGGGTGCGACGCGACAGGGAAACGGTATGAGTAGTCAAGGTTCTCTCCATTGTGTTGAACGGTATCGATGTAAAAGCAAGGGACGAGCAGGGCCCGGCGGGTCCGTGGCCGGACCCGCGCAAGGCGTGGTGTGATGCAGTTGCTGCGGGGATTACGGGCGCCTGGGCGCGAAAGACTTAGAGTTTTCCGTCAGCGGCCATCTTCATGTAGGTCGGATCGAAGCGCAGCTTGACGTTCTTCTTGTCGCCGATTACCACGTTGCCGTCGAAGGCGATGCCGATGCCGTCGGCGCTCTTGACGTTGGGACCGAGGATGCCGTGGTCAAAGCTGAACTTGGCGATGCGGCCCATGATGGTGGGCAGTTCCTTCTTGGTCGCAAAGTCCAGCGCCGCCTTGGGCTGGTAGAACATGGCCGTGGCCGCCAGCTGCGACTGGAAGCCCGCCAGGTCGGTGCCGGAGGCCTTGCCCATGGCGGTCAGCGCGCGGGTGGCGCGTTCATCCTTGGCCGTCATGATGGACATCATCTCGTACCAGGCACCGGTGAGCGCCTTGCCGAAGGCGGGGTTCTCCTGCAGGGTCTTGGTATTGACCACCATCAGGTCCATGATTTCGCCAGGCAGTTGCTTGGAGGTGTAGACCAGCGAGACATCGGGTGATGCCGCGATCGAGGACAGCATCGGGTTCCAGGTCACCGTGCTGGTGACGGCCGGAGTGGCGAAGGCGGCGGTGATGTCGGCGTCGCTGGTGTTGACCACCTTGACGTCACGCTCTCGCAGGCCGGCCGTTTCCAGTGCGCGTGCCAGCAGGTAGTGCGAGACCGAGAATTCCACCAGTTGCACCGATTGGCCCTTGATGTCGGCCAGCTTCTTCTTCCCCTTCAAGACGATACCGTCGTTGCCGTTGGAATAGTCGCCCACGATCAGGGCGGTAGAGTCCACGCCACCGGCTGCGGGAATGGTGAGCGCATCCATGTTGGTCATGGTGCAGCCGTCGAACTTGCCGGCGGTGTATTGGTTGATCGATTCCACGTAGTCGTTCAACTGCACGGCGCTGATGGTGATGCCGTACTTCTTGCCCCACTTGGCCAGGATGCCTTGTGCCTGGGCCTCGCCCCAGGGCATCCAGCCGGCATAGATGGAAGTACAGACCTTGAAATCGGTGCGGGGTGCAGCGTGGGCGGATGAGAGCGCGCCTGCGAAGGCGGCCAGGGCGATGGCAGCGCCACCAAGGATTCGGGAAATGTTGTACACGGCGTAGGGTCCTCGAAGGGTTTATTGGAAAAAAGCCCGGGAGCGGCGCGGTCTTGCGATCGCGTCATCTCCCGGGCTTTTCTCCCGCCGTGTAACCCCTTGCGAGGTCGACTGCTCTCGGACCAGACATCCGCACCAGCGAACCGGAACCCTAGCTGTCCATTGCAAATTGTGCTGACTCAAGACCGGACTCTCCGGCTCCCGCTCGCTTTTCAGCAAGGTTCATGCCAATCCGGTAGCGATGCCTCGGGCATGCGTGATTCTGCTTTTTCGCTATTAATAGCAGGCCCGGCAAAAACTCTTCGGACCTGGCGGGCATGGGCGATGATGGCGCATCATCGGCGCGCCAAATCGGTGCTGGCCTGCACCAGGCTTGCGCTCAGCTTGCCCTCGGCTTGCCGCCTGCTTCTCCGCAGCCCAGTATGGGAGCGGCTTTGCGTCGCACACACGAACCCGCCTCGGCTTGGCCTGGAACTTGCATGCAAGATTGTCGTTCTCGCATAGGGCGAGCCAAGACGACTTGGGTCGGCACACAGGAAGTGAGTGTGGCATCGACAACCATCCTGGACGGCCAGGCCATGTTCGCAGGAGTAGACCATGCCCATGACCAGATCAACCGACGCTGCCGTTTTCCCCATCGCCTTTTCCAATGAGATCGCACAGGCACTGCCACTGTGTGGCCGCATGCGCAGCTCGCTGCTGCTCATCGAAGCCCTGGTCTATGCCATGCGCTGGCTACGCGGGCGATGATGGTATGGAATTTGCTGAAATCCACTGACATGCAGAGCAGCCCGCATCGATGATCCGACCAGGATCTGATGACTCAGGTCATCCAACGGCTGCACAGGAAGTTCAAATAGCTGGCTAGGGTTCCGGTCTGCCGCAGGCAGACGACTGGTCCGAGAGCCGGCGACCTCGGTCGAGGTTACACGGCGGGACAAAAGCCCGGGAGAGAGTTGCACCACAGGTGCTGCGCTGCTCCTGCTTTTGTTCAACCCCGACCGGAGTTACTCGTGATCGCTGTTTGCCTCCCCAGGTCCCATCCGGCAGCCGCTGCGCTGCCGCCATCCCGGCCTCCGTCCGTTCTGCAGGGAGGCGCGCCATGCGTTTCCTGAACCGTCATCCGGGCCGCTCCGGGCAGTGGCTGCTCACGCTCCTGCCCTTCCTCATCCTGGCCTTGCTCTATGCCGTCGGCTCGGCCACGCGCCTGGCCGACAATCCCAACGACAAGCTCTTGCCCAGCCTCACGCAGATGGTCGATGCGATCGGCCACATGGCCTTCATGGAAGATCCGCGTACCGGTGACTACCTGTTCTGGGCCGACACCCTGGCCAGCCTGCAGCGCGTGTTGCTGGGCCTGGGCATCGCCGCCGTGGCGGGATTGGCGCTGGGCATTGCCAATGGCATCTTCCCGGTGCTGCGTGCCGGATTCTCGCCGCTGCTGACCGTCATTTCGATGGTGCCGCCGCTGGCGATCCTGCCTATCCTCTTCATCGTCATGGGGCTGGATGAATTGTCCAAGGTGATGCTGATCGTCATTGGCGTCACGCCCCTGCTGGCGCGCGACCTGGAACACACGGGCCGCGCCATCCCCGCCGAGCTGCTGATCAAGGCGCAGACCCTGGGCGCCAACAGCTGGACCCTGGTGCTGCGCGTGGCCCTGCCGCAGATGCTGGCGCGCCTCCTGGTGTCGCTACGGCTGTCGCTGGGTGCGGCCTGGCTGTTCCTCATTTCCGCAGAAGCGATCTCGGCCACGGCAGGTCTGGGGTATCGCATCTTCCTCGTACGCCGCTATCTCGCCATGGACGTGATCCTGCCCTACGTGGTCTGGATCACGCTGCTGGCCTGGATGATGGACTGGCTGCTGCGCACCGTGTACCGGCGCTTCTTCCCCTGGGCTGAAGGAGGCCGCGCATGAGCTACATCGAGATCCGCAACGTCTGGCAGCAATATGACCAGAACGTGGTGCTGGAACGCCTGAACCTGCGCGTGGAAGAAGGGCAGTTCTGCACCCTGGTGGGCGCTTCCGGCTGTGGCAAGTCGACCTTCCTGCGCCTGCTGCTGGGGCAGGAGCGACCGAGCAAGGGCCAACTGCTGCTGCAAGGCCAGCCTTTCCCGGCCGAGCCCGATGCCACGCGTGGCGTGGTGTTCCAGCGCTACTCCGTGTTCCCTCATCTGAACGTGCTGGACAACGTGGCCATCGGCCTGGAGCTGCCCAATTCCCCGCTGCTGGGGCGCCTGTTCGGCGGTGCCAAGCGGCGCGCGCGGGATGAGGCGGCGCAGCTGCTGCATCGCGTCGGGCTGGGCCATGCATTGAACCTGTATCCCGGCAGCCTCTCGGGCGGCATGCAGCAGCGCCTGGCGATTGCCCAGGCGCTCATCGTGCGCCCGCGTGTACTGCTGCTCGATGAACCCTTCGGCGCCCTTGATCCAGGCATCCGCAAGGAGATGCACACCCTGCTGCTGGACCTGTGGAAGGACAGCGGCCTGACCGTCTTCATGGTGACCCACGACCTCTCCGAAGGCTTCACGCTGGGAACACGGCTGCTGGTGTTCGACAAGGTGCGTGTCGATCCGCAATACCCGCAAGCCTATGGCGCCCACATCACCTACGACATCGCCCTCAACGAGGCCCGCGCCCGCGAACAGGCCGGCAAGCTGGCCTGCCTCATCACTGCAAAGGAAAGCTGACATGAGCAAGGATCCCCTGGCCCTGCAAGCCAGACTCTACGAAGAAGTGCTGCCCGGCGGCGGCCATACCTCCTTCATCCTCAAGCGCGGCCAGTCGCTGCGCATCACCGACATCGAAGGCGGCGCCAACGTCAGCATGATGATGTTGAACGCCCAGCAGCCCAGCGAACGCCTGAACCTGCCCGATACCCTCAAGGGCCAGCACACCGCGCGGCTACAGGGCGGACATTGCCTGTACTCCGACATGGGACGGGTGCTGGCGGCCATCACCGAAGATACCTGCGGCTGGCATGACAGCTTCGGTGGCGTGCTCAATGCCAAAGAGGTGCGGGAGAAATACGGCCAGGGCCGCTACCAGGAATTGCGCAACGGCTTCTATCGCAACGGCGTGGACAACCTGCTGGTGGAGATGGGCAAGTGGAACCTCGACCTGCAAGACCTGCTGATGGTGGTGAACCTGTTCTCGCGCGTGAGCGTGGATGCCGAGGGCGTCTTTCACTTCCTGCCCGGCAATTCCAAGGCCGGTGACTATATCGAGCTGGCCGCACCGATGGATACGCTCATCATCCTGACGGCCCTGCAGCATCCCATGGACCCGCATCCGCACTACGCGCCGCGTCCGGTCAGGCTGGAATGGCTGCAGACGCACAGCGACGACAGCACCCATGCCTGCCGCCATTCGCGCCCCGAGAACGAGCGCGCCTTCCACAACACCGAACGCTTCCATCTCTGAACCAGGCAGAATCCCATGCATATCATCGAAAGCCAGCGCGTCCCCGAACAAGCCGTGTTCCGTCACGTGATCCCGGCGGGCGAACCTTACCTCTTCAACGTCCGCGCGGGTCAGACCGTGCGGCTGCTGGACCTGGAAGGCAACCAGGCCATCGACACCCTGTTCTACAGCAGCACCAATCCGCGCGAACGCTACGATCCCCAGCGCACCCTGCGCCGCCAGAACCGCGCCTACCTGGGCGCGGGCAGCGTACTGTATTCCAACCTGGGGCGTGCCCTGGCCACCATCGTGGCCGACACCTGCGGCCGTCACGATACCCTGGGCGGTGCCTGCGCGCAGGAGAGCAATACGGTGCGCTATGCGCTGGAGAAGCGCTACATGCACAGCTGCCGCGATAACTTCCTGTGCGCCTGCCTGCATGACGGCCGGCTCGACAAGCGCGACATCGGCGCCAACATCAACTTCTTCATGAACGTGCCGGTCACCCCGGAGGGCGGTCTCACCTTCGAGGATGGCATTTCCGCCGCCGGCAAGTATGTGGAGCTGCGCGCCGAGCAGGACCTGATCGTACTCATCTCCAACTGCCCGCAGTTGAACAATCCCTGCAACGGCTGGAACCCGACCGCGGCCGAAGTGCTGGTGTGGGACTGATCCCTGCCGCATGCACATACGCTGCCCAGCCCCCCTCGCGGACGACCGCGAGCCGGTTTTCCGAATCACGGGACGACCCGGATTTCTAGGCCATCTCCATGTTTGACCATCTGCTCATCGCCAACCGCGGCGCCATTGCCTGCCGCATCCTGCGCACCCTGCGCACGCTGGACGTGACCGGCGTGTGCGTCTATTCCGAAGCCGACCTGGGTAGCCTGCACGTGCTGCAGGCCGATCACGCCATCTCCCTGGGCGAAGGCCCTGCCAACCAGACCTATCTCGCCGTGGACAAGATCCTGGCCGCCGCCCGCGATAGCGGCGCCCAGGCCATCCATCCGGGCTACGGTTTTCTCTCCGAGAATGCCGCCTTTGCCGAAGCCTGCGAAGCCGCTGGTATCGCCTTCGTCGGCCCTACCCCTGCGCAGTTGCGCATCTTCGGTCTCAAGCACACGGCCCGCGCACTGGCACGTGAACAAGGCGTGCCGATGCTGGAAGGCACGGACCTGCTGGAGAACGTCGGCGATGCCCTGGCCGCTGCGGCTCGCGTGGGCTATCCGGTGATGTTGAAGAGCACTGCCGGCGGCGGTGGCATCGGCATGCGCGTCTGCCGCAGTGACGCCGAACTGGCCGATGCCTTTGATTCAGTGCGCCGCCTGGGCCAGAACAATTTCAGCGATGCCGGCGTCTTCATCGAGAAATACATCGAACGCGCCCGCCATCTGGAGGTGCAGGTCTTCGGCGATGGCCAGGGCGAGGTGATCGCTCTGGGCGTGCGCGATTGCTCGGTGCAGCGACGCAACCAGAAAGTGCTGGAAGAAACCCCCGCGCCCAACCTGCCCGAGGGCATGGCCGAAGCCTTGTGCGCCGCCGCCATCAAGCTGGCGCGGGCGGTGAACTACCGCAGCGCCGGCACGGTGGAGTTCGTCTATGACAGCCTGGCCGGGCAGTTCTACTTCCTCGAAGTCAACACGCGCCTGCAGGTGGAGCATGGCGTCACCGAGCAGGTCTGGGGCGTGGACCTGGTGCGCTGGATGATCGAGCTGGCCGCTGGCGACCTGCCGCCGCTGGTGCAGTTGGCGGCCAGCCTGCAGCCGCGTGGGCATGCGATCCAGGCGCGCCTTTATGCCGAAGACCCGGGCCGCCAGTTCCAGCCCTGTCCGGGGTTGCTGACGGCGGTGGAATTCCCGCCCGCCGATGGCCAGGCATTGCGCATCGATACCTGGGTCGAGGCCGGCTGCGAGATCCCGCCGTATTTCGATCCCATGATCGCCAAGCTCATCAGCTGGCAGCCTACCCGTGATGCCGCCCGCCTGGCGCTGGATACGGCGTTGCGCGAGACCATGCTGTATGGCGTGGAAACCAACCAGCACTACCTGCGCCAGATCCTGGCCGATGCGCCCTTTGCCAGCGGCCAGCCGTGGACGCGCTGCCTGGAGCAACTGGTCTATCGCACCGACACGGTAGAGGTGCTCTCGCCCGGTACCCAGACCACGGTGCAGGACCATCCCGGTCGTATCGGCTACTGGGCCGTCGGCGTGCCGCCTTCGGGACCGATGGATGAGCGCGCGCTGCGCCTGGGCAATCGCCTGTTGGGCAATGCCGAGGATGCGGCCGCTCTGGAAGTGACCATGAGCGGTCCGATCCTGCGCTTCAACACTGCTGCCATGGTGGTGGTCACCGGTGCCACGATCCCGGTCCTGCTCGATGGCGTGGCACAGCCCATGGCGACCGTATTGCGGGTGGCCGCCGGCAGCACCCTCAAGCTCGGCACCATCAGCGATGCCGGTGCCCGCAGTTATCTCGCCGTGTGCGGCGGCGTGCAGGTCCCGGCTTACCTGGGAAGCCGCAGCACCTTCACGCTGGGCCAGTTCGGTGGTCATGCCGGGCGTGCGCTGGCCGGTGGCGACGTCTTGCACCTGGTGCCGCTGGCCGATGGCGATGCGGCAGCGGCCGGACGGACGCTGCCGGACGGCCTGTATCCCGCACTGCAGGAGGTCCGCCAGCTCCGTGTGATCTACGGTCCGCATGGTGCGCCGGAATATTTCACACAGGCTTACATGGAGACCTTCTTTGCCACCGACTGGGAGGTCCATTTCAATTCCAGCCGCACCGGTGTGCGCCTGATCGGTCCCAAGCCGGGATGGGTGCGCGACAGCGGCGGCGAAGCCGGCCTACATCCCTCCAACATCCATGACAATCCCTATGCCGTAGGCGCGGTCGACTTCACCGGCGACATGCCGGTGATCCTGGGGCCGGATGGCCCCAGTCTGGGCGGCTTCGTCTGTCCGGTGACGGTGATCGAGGCCGATCTCTGGCAGATCGGCCAGCTCAAGGCCGGCGACAGGCTGCGCTTCGTGCCGGTGGACGTGACCACGGCACGCCGCATTGCCCTGGCCGCCCGCACCAGCATCGCCACCCTGCAGCCGCAGCCGGTGGCGTGGGCGCCCGCAGCACTGGCCTCGCCCATCGTGCTCGACCTGGGCCAGGATGACCGGCGCCTGGTGGCACGCCTGTCGGGCGATGCCAACCTGCTGCTGGAAGTGGGCAGCCCGCAACTGGACCTGGTGTTGCGTTTCCGCGTACATGCCCTCATTGCGGTACTGGAAGAACAGGCCTTGCCCGGCGTGATCGATCTCACCCCCGGCATCCGTTCGCTGCAGGTGCATTACCAGCCGGAAGAACTGCCCCTGGCTACCCTGCTGCAGACCATCAGCAGTTTGTGGGATGCGGTCTGCGCCCGCGAAAACCTGACGGTTCCGTCGCGTATCGTGCATCTTCCCTTGTCCTGGGACGATCCGGCCTGCCAGCTCGCCATCGAGAAATACATGACCACGGTGCGCAAGGATGCGCCCTGGTGTCCCAGCAACCTCGAATTCATCCGCCGCATCAACGACCTCAAGGATATCGGCGCGGTGCGCGAGACCGTCTTCGATGCCAGCTACCTGGTCATGGGCCTGGGCGACGTCTACCTGGGCGCGCCGGTGGCCACGCCCCTGGATCCACGCCATCGCCTGGTCACCACCAAGTACAACCCGGCGCGCACCTGGACCGCCGAGAATTCAGTCGGTATCGGCGGCGCCTACCTGTGCATCTATGGCATGGAAGGACCGGGCGGCTACCAGTTCGTCGGGCGCACCCTGCAGATGTGGAACCGCTACCGCGACGTCACGGCCTTCCATGGCAAGCCCTGGCTGCTGCGCTTCTTCGACCAGATCCGTTTCTATCCCGTCAGCGCCGAGGAATTGCAGACCATCCGCCGCGATTTCCCTCTGGGCCGTTTCGAGATCGGTATCGAAGAGACCCGCCTCGACCTGGCGCAATACCAGGACTTCCTGGATCGCGAAGCCGAGGGCATCACCGCCTTCCGCCAGCACCAGCAAGCGGCCTTCGATGCCGAGCGCCAGCGCTGGATCGCCAGCGGCCAGGCCAACTTCGACAGCGAGGAAAGCACGGCCATCGCGCAAGAGGAGCAGCCGCTGCAGGCCGGCCAGCTGGCCGTCGATGCACCCATTGCCGGCAATCTCTGGCAGGTCAAGGTGAGTCCGGGCCAGCGCGTGGCACAAGGAGAGCTGCTGATGATCCTCGAATCGATGAAGATGGAAATCAACATTGCCGCGCCCGAGGCCGGCATCGTCGCCGAAGTACGCGTGCAGCCCGGCACTGCGGTGCGTGCGGGACAGTGCGTACTGGTGATGGAACACACAGCACAGGAGGCCGCATGATCCATTCCTTTGACTTGCGCATCGATGCGCTCACCAGCGCCTATCGCGCGGGTACACTGGACCCGCGCACGGTGATCAGGCGCCTGCGCGAGAGCGCCACTGCGCTCAATGCGCAATACCGGCTCTACATCCATGTGCTGAGCGAGGAGGAAACCGAGCCCTATCTGCGGGCGTTGGAACAGCAATCGCCGCACAGCCTGCCGCTCTATGGCGTGCCTTTCTCGATCAAGGACAACATCGACCTCGCAGGCATCCCGACCACGGCCGCCTGTCCGGCCTTCAGCTATGTCCCGCGCGAAAGCGCCACGCTGGTGGCGCAACTGATCGCGCTGGGAGGCATCCCCATCGGCAAGTGCAACCTGGACCAGTTCGCCACCGGTCTCAATGGCACGCGCTCGCCCTATGGTGCTTGCCGCAACAGCGTGCATCCGGACTATCCCTCCGGTGGCTCCTCCTCCGGTTCGTCGCTGGCGGTGGCGCTGGGCCTGAGCAGCTTTGCGCTGGGCACCGACACCGCCGGCAGTGGCCGCGTCCCGGCCGCGCTGAACAACCTGGTGGGACTCAAGGCGACCAAGGGCTTGCTGTCCACCGCCGGGGTAGTGCCCGCTTGCCGTACGCTGGATTGCGTGACCTTCTTCACGGCCACGGCAGCCGAAGCCAGCCGCTTGCTGGACTTGTGTACACAGTCCGCGCAGCCCGATGAGCGCGACGAGTACAGCCGTACCAACCTGCGGCACAACGACGCCTCGGCCTTCCAGCCGCCGCGCCAGGGTCTGCGCTTTGGCGTGCCGCGCCAACTGGAATTCCTCGGCTGCAGCGAAAGCCCGGCTCTGTTCGTGGAGGCGCTGGCGCAGATGGAAGCCATTGGCGGCGTGGCCGTACCCATCGATTTCACGCCCTTCTTGGCCGCTGCGCGCCTGCTCTACGAGGGACCGTGGGTGGCCGAGCGCTACAGCACCATCGAAACGCTGTTGCAGGAACGGCCCGAGGAAGTCTTGCCGGTGATCCGCGATGTATTGCGCAAGGCGCCCCAGTACAGCGCCGTGGATACCTTCCGTGCGCAGTATCGCTTGCAGCAATTGAAGGTCGAATGCGATCGCATCCTGGCTACCGTCGATTGTGTGGTGACGCCTGCCTACCCGCGCCCGGTGACACTGGAAGAATTACGCGAGCAGCCGGTACAGCGCAATTCGGACCTGGGCTGGTACACCAATTTCATGAACATGCTGGATTACGCCGCCGTGGCCACGCCCATGAACTTCATGAAGAACGGCCTGCCCTGGGGGATCACCGTGTTCGGCCCGGCCTTCAGCGACCAGGCCTTGCTGGGCGTGGCCGATGCCTTGCAGCGTGCGCATGGGCGACCGCTGGTCGGGCAGCGCCAGATCGAGGGTCGCTTGCTGGCAGCCTGAGCGGAAGCGAGAGACTCAGGCACTAGGGCTGGCTCTGCACCACGCTGTGGTTGACCAGATACAGGCTGCAAGGCTGGGGGGATTTATCACGGCAGCTCTTCAGGGCCCGCTCGATAAAATCCGCCCCGCCAGAGACGCTCACCGAGACACGTGCTGACGAACGGTCACGCGGTTGCCAGGCCGGATTACCGCGCGCCTTGCCATGATTGATGATCATCACGGGAAAGGGCCCCTTGCCACTGGGCCTGAAGATCGTGGTTTCCAGTTGCAGGGTGTCGCCCTGGTTGGGGATCACGATGACCTGCTCGTGCACGGCCTTGCCCCAGATCGCTTCTTGCGCCTGCGCGTTGCCACACCATAGCGCGGTCCCGGTGATGACCACCAACGCAAGCCAGCACGAAATGATCGGCGGCAGCTTGCGACTGATGGCAGATGACATTGAGCTTGGCGTACCTAACGAGGACGATACAGCCGCGCATCGGCGAGCTCATAAGTGCTCAACGGCCCCTTTCTGATCATGCCCGCATCCAACTGTTCCAAGGGCTTCAGATAGGCAAATACCGTGCTCGTGTCGCGCGTGTCACCCGTGGCAGGCGCTACCGATATCGGCAGGCGTCGATATCCATCGGGCTCATGGATGCGTTCGAGCGCATCCATCGCAGCAAGCGCCGTGTCGGTGACCGCAAAGACCTGGCCACGTACCTGCATGCCCTCGCCAGGGTGGGCGATCATCCATGGCGACATGCGATCCCCGATCAGGTAAAGCGGATACCGCTCTACGGTGACAAATTCTCCCGCACGCCTGGTGCCCCGGTTCGTGGCGAAATTGGGAAAGCCTTCCTTCAGGGTGCCAAATACGAAGACCAGATTGTCATTGGGCATTCGAGCTTCCTTTCTTCTCTTGACTAGAACCCCTACGCAGCAGGCCGCTCCCGCGATCGGCACTCCGCCGGATTGATCAGCGAACTCAGGACATGGTCTCGCCACTCCCCGTCGATCATCAGGTAGGAAGCGGCCCGACCTTCCTGCTCAAATCCCAGACGCTGCAGCAGGGCATGACTACGACCATTTTCTGGCCGATAGTTCGCCATGATGCGATGCAGTCCAAGCTGCGAGAAGACATATTCAATCGCGCTCGTGAGGCCTTCGCGCATCAGGCCCTTGCCTTCGGCTGCCCGGTCGATTGAAAAGCCGAGATGACATGCCTGGAACGGTCCGCGCACGATATTGGTAAATCCGCACTCGCCAAGGATGACCTCGGTCGATCTGTCGCGCAGGAGCAGGTGCAATGATTGCTGCTCTTCCATCCTGCGTGTCATGTCGTGGATGCGTCCTTGCATCGCATCCAGGGTAAAGAAGTCGTCCGCCTTTTTCGGCTCCCACTGCTTCAGATGTAGCCTGTTGCGCTCGTGGTAGCGGAGCAGTTCCTCCGCCTGGCTGTGCAAGGGCGGACTTAAGGTCAGGCGACTTGTAGACAACAGGATCAAGACTCTCTCCTCATCGGATACGTTGACTTGCGCAAGGCAGGCTGCCTGATCCTGCCGGCCTGAAGCTACACACCGGTTGCCGGACGGCGCTGACTACGCATATAGGCACTCAAGCCCTCAACCAACGCCGCAAAGGTGACCGCGCAACGCGGACTGGCGCGCAGATCCTCGTGCATGGCCACCCAGGTCTCCATTTTGATCGAAAACTGCCGGGGCAGAAGGTGGACCAGCGCTTGGTCCTTGGCCGCCAGTGCGACCTGGCAGAAACCGATGCCGAAGCCGGCGCGGATGGCTGCCAGCTGCGCCAGGTCGCTGTCGGCCCGAAACGCCAGGCCGGCGCGCGCGATCCAGGGGAATTGCTGCACGATCTTACGCAGATAGGCGCTTTCCTTATCGAATCCCACCAGCACATGTCCGGCCAGCGCGTCGATCGAACGCGGTATGCCATGCGCGGCGAGGTAGCGCCGGTGCGCATGCAGGCCGACTTCGATGTTGCCCAGGCGCTTGGCAATCAGTGCATCCTGGGCCGGCTTGAACATGCGCACGGCGATGTCGGCCTCCCGTTGCAGCAGGTCATCGGCCCGGTTTGACATGACCAGCTCGATGTCGAGCCCAGGATGTTGTTCCTTGAGCCCGGCCAGGATAGGCGGCAACACCTCCACACTGATGACCTCGCTGGCGGTCAACCTGACCGTGCCCCGTACCTGCGTGCCATGGCTGCTGGCGACGCGGCGCAGCGCGGCGGCGGTGGCGGCGATGCCAGCCGCATAGGGCTTGAGTTCGAGCGCGGCGTCGGTCGGAGAAAAGCCATCGAAGGAGCGTATGAACAGCTTGAGTCCCAGCGCCGCTTCGAGATGTTCGATATGACGGCCCACGGTCGGTTGCGTCAGGCCCATCTCGCGCCCGGCGGCTGACAGCGAGCCCGTCTCCAGCACATTCAGGAAAGTACGGTACCACTCCCAGCTGGGTTCGGTGTTGGCCATGATATGCATTTATGTATAGAGGCTAGGCTAATTTATGCAATTTTAAATTCTGCGTCAATTTCGCATACTACAGTCTCTGCCCATCACACCGTACACAAGGAAACGCCCATGTCCAAGATTGCCCTGTTCGGCGCCGCCGGTGCCATCGGTCAAAGCATTGCCAACGCCATCAGCGCGCAAGGCCGGCACTATCGCGTGGTCGGTCGCAACCAGGACAGCTTGCGCAAGGCCTTCGGGGCCGATCCCCTGGCCGAGATCACGACCTGGGATCCGGATTCGCCGGCCTCCATCGAAGCCGCCGCGCAGGGCATCACCACGCTGGTCTACCTGGTCGGCGTCAACTACACGCAATTCGAACTGCATCCCGAGCTGATGCGCAAGACGCTGGCAGGCGCCATCAGTGCCGGGGTCAGGAACATCCTCCTGATCGGCACGGTGTATCCCTATGGCGTACCGCAGACTTTGCCGATACGGGAAGACCATCCACGCCTGCCGCACACCTTCAAGGGGCGCATGCGCAAGGCGCAGGAAGACCTGCTGATGCAGGCGCACGCTGCAGGGCAGGTGCGTGCCGCCGTACTGCGCCTGCCGGATTTCTATGGCCCCGGGGTGGAAGCCAGCTTTCTGCATGGCGCCCTCAAGGCTGCCGCACAGGGCGGCGTGGCGGACATGATCGGGCCGCTGGATCGTCCGCACGAATTCGTCTTCGTACCGGACGTCGGCCCGGTGGTGGCGAAGATGCTGGACACGCCCGAGGTATTCGGCAGGATCTGGCACCTGGCCGGCGCCGGCGTCACGACACAACGGGAACTGGTCGCTGAAATGGAACGCCAGAGCGGGCGCAAGCTCAAGACCCGTGTCGCGGGCAAGACCATGCTGCGCCTGATCGGCATGTTCAATCCATGGATGCGCGAGCTGGTGGAAATGCACTACCTGTTGACGCAGCCGGTGATCATGGACGATTCGGCGCTGCAGGAATTGATCGGCCCCATCGCCAAGACGTCCTATGCCGATGGGATCCGGCAGGCGTTGCGCCGATTCGCAGAGCAGGAGTTGCCAAGCCCGCAGAAAATAACTGCCTTGTCCTGATTCGAGCTTTGCCCGGCGCGATCCCCGCCCTTCTACAAGCCCCGCAGGAAATCAAACAACTCCGGCACATCCGCATACCCCACATTGAAGCGGAAGCTGGTCTTCTGCGGCGCCGAGAGATGGAAGAAATCCCCCGGCGCCAGCCAGATCCCCTTCTGGCGCGCACGGTCGGCGATCTCGCGCGCCGACAGTTCGCAGCCCTCGATGGTGGCCCAGGTGAACATGCCGCCACGCGCCGCCGTGAAGGGTGTCAATCCCACTTCGGTGAGCTTGGCGTTGAGTGTGGCCTGGGCATTGAGCAGGGTCGCATTGAGGGTCTGCACGTGGCGCCGGTGATGGCCCTCGGTCAGCACGTTGTGCACCAGCCGTTCGTTGATCTCGGAGTTGGTGAGCGTGAGCACCATCTTGCTATGCACGATCTGGCGCGCCAGTTCGCGCTGGCAGGCGATGTAGCCCACGCGCAGCGAAGGGGCGATGGTCTTGGAATAGCTGCCCACGTAGATCACCCGCTGCAAGCCGTCCAGCGCGGCCAGCATGGGGTCGGTGGCCTGGCCCAGCTCGCGGAAGATATCGTCTTCCACCACCCAGAAGCCATGGCGCTCGGCAGCCTGCAGCACGCGCATGGCGCAGGCCGGGGTATAGGAGGTGCCGGTGGGGTTCTGCAGCACGCTGGTGGTGAAGAACATCCGGGGTCGGTGCGTGCGCGCCAGCGCGTCCAACATGTCGGTATCGACACCGCCCGGAGTGCGCGGCACGCCGATCACGTTCAGGCCCGCCAGGCGCAGCATGGCGATCAGGTTGCAATAGCCGGGGTCGTCGATCATGACGGTGTCGCCGGGCTGGGTCATGGTGCGGATCACCAGGTCCAGCGCCTGGGTAGCGCCGTGGGTGGTGAGCACCTGGTCGATGCCCAGCTCCAGCGACCAGTGGCCAAGGAATTGCGTGATCAGCTGGCGCAGCGGTGCGTAACCGTAGGGGTGGCCGTAGCCGACCTGCTGCGCGCCGGGTGAGCGGATGATGCGGCGCTCGGCCTGGTGCAGGCCTTCGTCGTTGAGCCACTTGCCGGGCAGCCAGCCGCAGCCGGCCTTGATGGGCACGCGCTCGTCGGCAAACATTTCCGAGAGCAGCCAGGCCGAGTCGATCACCGGCTCGTGCGGCACGAACACGGCGCGCGCACCGCCCTGCCCGGCGCGCGCGGCCACGAAGAAGCCGGCTCCACGTCGCGCCAGCAGCATGCCGCGTGCGACCAGTTGCTCGTAGGCTTCCACCACGGTAGAGGCTCCGATGGCGTGGCCCTGTGCGAACTGGCGCACCGAGGGCAGGCGTTCACCGGAGCGCAGTTCACCCGATTCGATCAGGTGCGCCAGGCCGTCGGCGACCTGTTCCACCAGGCGGGCGGCGGTGTTGCGTTGCAGATCCAGTTGCAGCGGAGCGCGCTGGAGCTTGGCCATGCTCTTCCTTTCGGGGTGTGGCTTGGTCCCGTGTCTTGCACTTCATTGCCGGGATAGCGTCAGGTGTATCGTTGATTTCCAAACTGTATTGGCCGTTTTGCCCAGCTACCGGCTGTCGCGATATGCGCCGAGAAGCTTGTGGAATAGCGACTTTCGCAACGCTGACCGCTGCCGTGCCGGGCGAGTATCACTATCATTGCAGACAGTACAGTTTAGCCATTCAACAAATACAGTTTCAGATCAAAATCAAAAGTGTAGCTAACAATACTGCCAGTGTCTGGCAATAATCAAGCACTCTCGTTTCCTCCACGGTTTCTTCCCCCATTTTCGATGGTGCGCCCCATGTCCAGTCCAGATCATTCCTCCGCTTCCAGCCTGTCCGCCTACTGGATGCCCTTTACCGCCAACCGCAACTTCAAGGCCGCACCGCGCATGCTGGTCTCGGCCGAGGGCATGTACTACCGTGACGATGCCGGCAATCCCATCCTGGACGGCACCGCCGGCCTGTGGTGCGTGCCGCTGGGCCACGCCCATCCCAAGATCGTGTCGGCCGTGCAGAAGTCGGTGGCCACGCTGGACTATGCACCGTCCTTCCAGCTGGGCCATCCCAGCGCCTTCGAACTGGCCGAGCGCCTCAAGGCCTATACCGGCAACCGCTTCTCCAACGTGTTCTATACCGGCTCAGGTTCGGAATCGGTGGATACCGCCATCAAGATCGCGCTGGCCTATCACCGCGCCACCGGCAACGCCACCCGCACCCGCATGATCGGGCGCGAGCGCGGCTATCACGGCGTGGGCTTCGGCGGCATGTCGGTGGGTGGCATCGGCGGCAACCGCAAGACCTTCAGCACCGCGCTGCTGCAAGGC
>JAFAMT010000197.1 GCA_019233085.1 Herbaspirillum sp. | reverse complement strand
CTCTACAGACAGTTCTACATACTTAGTGCTGTCATTTGATTTAACCCGGCCGACGCGGACGCACACGCTGCGGTAAGGCTAGTCACCTTTGATTTAACCTCGGTCCAAGTGACCCGTTCCAAGGCGATTCTCTGTAAATGACTCCACTGCTGTTGCCAGCCCACCCCAGAGACGAGATGGTGTGGAGCTAACCGCGATTAAGCGGCCAGTGCGTACGAGTTATCGTTAGCAGTTATTTACGTTCTGACTGTATTTACGAGGTGATCAGTCCTCGGTATGCCCTGCTCTGCTTCGCAACCCACGTCGAAACCAAGTCGCCCCCAGAAAAGAGTCGTCCAGTATAACACCAAAGCGACCAAGCGTTGCTTTCGCTCGCTGCCGCCCCCCCGCCGGTCTGCACACCCTCAAGGCGTCTGCATGTCCATCACCGCGTCGCGCTTGTCCAGCAGGTGCTGGCGCAGCACGGCGGCCAAGGCCTTGCCGTCGCGTGCTTCCAGCGCCTTGACCATCTCGTCGTGGTCGTGCGCGGCGCTGTCCCATTTCTCGGGCTTGAAGTTGGACTTGAAGCGCAAGGCTTGCAGGCGCCGGTTCATGCTCAGGTAGGTCTCGTGCAGCACCGAGTTGCGCGCGGCCAGGTTGATCCGGTCGTGGATCTCCTGGTTGCGGCTGTAGTAGCCGGGCAGGTCGCCTTGTGCCTTACAGGCCAGCATGGCGTAGTGCAGCGCCTTGATCTCGGCGACCTCGACCGCCGTGACGCGCTGGCAGGCCAGCTCGCCAGCCAGTGCTTCCAGACCGCTCATGAACTCGAAGGTCTCGCGGATCTCGGTCTCGCTCATCTTGTACACCGAGGCACCACGATTGGGGGAGATCTCGATCAGACCTTCCACCGCCAGTACCTTCAGCGCCTCCCGTAGCGGTGTACGCGAAATCCCCATGGTTTCGCATAGTTCGCGTTCGTTCAGTTTCGTCCCCGGTGGCAATACCGCTTCAACGATCAGGTTGCGCAGGTGCTCGACCACCGTGTCATGCAATCGCTGACGCTCCAGCCGGGGGACCGCCGGGGTTGGTGTAGAGAGGGTAACCTGGTGTTCAGTTGCTGAATTTTGCATTCAAAATCCTTTTTCGACATCTTTCGCCTCCATTCTACCACTTCGCGACGGCTGGATGAGCAAGCTGTTTGCTCACTGAGGATGCAAGTTTTTAAAGCGATATTTAACGATATTTGCGCTATTTAGGCCATTAATAAGGCATTCCATACGCGCAGTACCGGCAGTGGAAAGCAAATAGTCCTTTACGTCACCCGCTTCCGGCTGATAAATTAATTTTGCATGCAAAATACAAAAACCATCATTTAGCCTATCAAGGAGGAGTCAATGCTTACACTGGATTTTCACCCTGCCGGTCGTCATTTCCTGCAAATCCCCGGTCCCAGCCCTGTTCCCGACCGCATCCTGCGGGCAATGAGCTATCCCACCATCGACCATCGCGGTCCCGAATTCGGGGCTCTGGGTTTGCAGGTGCTGGCTGGGATCAAGAGGATCTTCAAGACCGAGCAGCCGGTCATCATCTATCCCGCCTCAGGCACTGGTGCCTGGGAGGCTGCGCTGACCAATACCTTGAGCCCGGGGGATACGGTCCTGATGTACGAGACCGGTCACTTCGCCACCCTGTGGAAAAAGATGGCCGAGGCGCTGGGCTTGAAGCCCGAGTTCCTGGGCTTGCCCGGTATCGAGGGCTGGCGGCGCGGTGTGCAGGCCGACCTGATCGAGGCGCGCTTGCGCCGGGACAGCGCCCACCAGATCAAGGCGGTCTGTGTTGTCCACAACGAGACCTCCACCGGGGTGACCTCCAATATCGCCGCCGTGCGCCGCGCCATCGATGCGGCCGGCCATCCGGCGCTGCTGCTGGTCGATACCATTTCCGGCCTGGCCTCGGCGGATTATCGGCATGACGAGTGGGGCGTGGATGTCACCGTCTCGGGTTCGCAGAAGGGCCTGATGCTGCCACCGGGGATCAGCTTCAATGCCGTCTCGAAGAAGGCCATCGAGGCCAGCAAGAGTGCGCGCCTGCCCAAGGCCTTCTGGGGCTGGGCCGAGATCATCGAGATGAACGCCACCGGCTACTGGCCCTACACGCCCAATACCAACCTGCTCTATGGCTTGCATGAAGCCCTGGAGATGATCCTGGGCGAGGGCCTGGAGAACACCTTCGCGCGTCACGAGCGTCTGGCGCAGGCCTGCCGCACGGCCGTCAAGGCCTGGGGCCTGGAGATCCAGTGCGCCGATCCGGCCGTCTACTCGCCGGTGCTGACCGGGGTCATGACGCCGGAGGGCTTCGATGCCGATGCCATCCGCAAGACCATCTACGAGAACTTCGACATGTCGCTGGGTACCGGCCTGGGCAAGATGAAAGGGAAGATGTTCCGCATCGGCCACCTGGGCGAGGCCAACGACCTGAGCCTGATGGCGACCCTGAGCGGTTGCGAGATGGGCTTGCAACTGGCCGGTGTGAAGCTGGCCGGCAGCGGTGTGCAGGCGGCCATGGAGGTGCTGGTCAGCCAGAAGAAGAAGAAGCCCGGCCTGAAGGCGGCTTAAGCGTCATCGGTAGTCAAGCAGATGCAGTGACAACGGAGGAAATCGGCGTCGGCGCGGGGCATGTCCCCGGGCCGGCAAGCACACCATGAATCAGGCCGGCCATCGTCCCGGAGAGGACAGCCGCCAGGCTCCCTGGCGGACCGGCACATACAGGAGACAACAATGAAGTTTCTGCGCATGCGGGCGACTACGGTCGTTCTGTTGATGCTATGCCTGATGTATTTCATCACCTACCTTGACCGCGTCAACGTCAGTACTGCGGCCTCCGGCTTCGGCAAGGAATTCAATCTCAACAAGACCGAGATCGGCCTGGTCTTTTCGGCGTTTGCCTATCCCTACCTGGTATTCCAGATCATCGGCGGCTGGGTGAGCGACAAGTTCGGTGCGCGCCGCACGCTGATCTGGTGTGGCGTGCTGTGGGCGATCGCTACCATCCTGACCGGCTTTGCCGGTGGCCTGGTGTCGCTGCTGCTGGCGCGATTGCTGCTGGGGCTGGGGGAGGGCGCTACCTTCCCGGCAGCCACCTCGGCCATGTCGCGCTGGGTCTCCAGGGATAGTCGCGGGTTTGCCCAGGGCATCACCCATGCCTTCTCGCGGGTGGGCAATGCGGTGGCACCGGCCGCGGTGGTGTACATCATGGCCGCACATGGCTGGCGCGAATCCTTCTACCTCTTCGGGGCCTTGAGCCTGGTCTGGGTGGTGCTGTGGGCACTGGTGTTTACGGAAGATCCGGCCCGCCATCCGCGTATCACTGCTGCCGAACTGGAGAGCCTGCCACCGGCCAGGAAGAAAAATGCCAGCGTCCCCTGGGGCCCGCTGTTTCGCCGCATGCTACCGGTGACAGTGGTGTACTTCTGCTATGGCTGGACGCTCTGGTTGTTCCTGTCCTGGATCCCGCAGTATTTCCTGCACAGCTATGACCTGGACATCAAGAAATCGGCCCTGTTCGCCTCCAGTGTGTTCTTTGCCGGCGTGGTGGGCGACACGCTCGGTGGCATCGTCAGTGATCGCATCCTGAAGAGCTCCGGCAATCTCAAGAGGGCGCGCAGCTACATGGTGTCGGTGTGCATGCTGTTGACGCTGCTCTCGCTGCTGCCGCTGATGTTCACCCATGACCTGACGGTCTCGGTGCTCTGCCTGGGGGCCGGATTCTTCTTCGCGGAAATGACCATCGGTCCCATGTGGGCCATCCCGATGGATATCGCACCGGAGTACTCGGGGACTGCCAGCGGCATGATGAATACCGGCTCCGCGCTGGCCGCGATCATCTCTCCGGTGCTCTCGGGTTACCTGATCGACCGTACCGGTAACTGGGAGTTGCCCTTCCTGGGCAGCATGATCCTGATGGGGCTGGGGGTGTTCCTGGCCTTGCGCATGCAACCCGACAGCAAGTTCCAGCTGAGCCGCACGCCAGCCGAGGATGCCGTGGTCAAGGTGCGTGCCTGAGCCTGCCTTTGCCGACCAATCCAGTCATACCAAGCACGATCAACCGAACCGCGAGAACCCGACCATGACAACCCTGTTGACTGCCCCGGAAGAACTGGGGGCACTGCTTGGCCAGGCCCATGCCAGGCAGAACCTGCAAGTGATTGTTCCACCGGCCCTGGAGCCGGCCAGCCGGGAAGACGCCTACCTGGCCCAGCGCGCCTTCCTGGCGCACAGCCATGCCCGCATCGGTGGCTGGAAGGTGGGGGCCAAGTCGCCCGACGGCCCCATCCAGGGGGCGCCATTGCCCCTGGCCGGACTGTATCCCACGACCACGCTGTTGCGCCGCGAGCAGTTCGGCATCCTCGGCGTGGAGCTGGAGATCATGTTCCGCTTCGGGCGTGATTTCCTGCCCGGAGAGGCGCTGCCTCCGGAGCGGGATGTCTTGAAGAGCATCAACGGCGTGGCGACCTCCATCGAGATCGTCTCCAGCCGCCTGGCAGGCTGGCCCGAGGTCCCCAGGCTTAGCCAGCTGGCCGACCTGCAGAACCACGGCGCCCTGATCACCAGCGACTTCGTGGATTACGACGAGGGTTTCGATTTCCGCCGTCCGCACACGCACCTGACCTTCAAGGGCGATGACATCTTCAAGGGGCCGGGCGTGAATCCGGCCGGCGATCCGCGTCGCCTGCTGCATTGGGTGGTGCGGCATTGCCACGAGCAGGGCATCGCCCTCACGCGTGGCACCGTGATCACCACCGGCTCCTACACCGGGATGTACTTCCCCAGGGAAAGGGGCATGTTCATCGGCCAGATCGCAGACCTGCCGCCGATCGAACTCGAAATCATCTGACGATCATCCGATCCAACCATACGTACAGGAAGCTCCATGCAGATCAAGCCCATCCATCTGCTGCCGCCGGGGACGCGCCAGTTCCCCGGCGCCACGCCCTTCGAGAACCAGCTGCGCCGCGAACTGCGCGGCGAGGTCCTGTTCAGCCGCGCCGACCGGGGCCGCTATGCCACCGATGCATCGATCTACCAGATCATGCCGTTGGGCGTGGTGGTGCCGCGCGACCAGGACGACCTGGAGCTGGCGCTGGCCATTGCGCGCCACCATGACATGCCGGTGCTGGCGCGCGGTGCCGGGACCAGCCAGTGTGGCCAGACAGTGGGGGAGGCCCTGGTCATCGACAACAGCAAGTACCTCAACCAGGTCATCGAGTTCGATGCCCAGGCGCGCAGCATCGTGGTCGAACCGGGCATGGTGCTGGATCATCTCAATGCCTGGCTCAAGCCGCATGGCCTGTGGTTCCCGGTGGATGTGTCGACTGCGGCCCAATGCACCATCGGCGGCATGACCGGTAACAACTCCTGCGGCTCGCGCTCCATCGAGTACGGCAACATGGTGCATAACGTGCTGGGCATCGATGCGGTGCTGGCCGATGGCAGCGCCGGCTATTTCACGACATTGCCGGAGATGCCAAGTCATGGCCGCATCGGCGCGATCGTGGAGGGCGTGCGAAGTATCGCCACCCGTGAACGCGATGAGATCGTCGAGCGTGTTCCCAAGGTGTTGCGGCGCGTGGCCGGCTACAACATCGACCTGTTCGATTGCCAGAATCCGCGCGCCTACACCGATGACGGCGTGGCTAACCTGGCGCATCTGCTGGTCGGCTCCGAGGGCACGCTGGCCTACAGCCGCCGCATCCGCCTGGCATTGCAGCCGCTGCCGGCCCACAAGACGCTGGGGGTGGTCAATTTTCCCAGCTTCTACGATGCCATGGACATGACCCAGCACATCGTCAAGCTGGGGCCGACGGCGGTGGAACTGGTCGATAGCACCATGATCGCGCTGTCCATGGGCAATCCGGCCTTCCGTCCGGTGATCGCCAAGGCGCTGGTGGGGCAGCCCGCGGCCATCCTGCTGGTGGAGTTTGCCGGTGAGCGCCGCGACGAGCAGCTCTCCAGGCTCAGGCAACTGGTCGAGTTGATGGCCGACCTGGGCCTGCCCGGTTCGGTGGTGGAGATGCCGGGCGCGGCCGAGCAGAAAGCGCTCTGGGATGTACGCAAGGCCGGCCTGAACATCATGATGAGCATGAAGGGCGATGGCAAGCCGGTGTCCTTCATCGAGGATTGCGCGGTGCCGCTGGAACACCTGGCCGAGTACACCAGCCAGTTGACCGAGGTCTTCCACAAGTACGGCACCGAGGGCACCTGGTATGCACATGCCAGCGTGGGCACGCTGCATGTGCGGCCCATCCTGGACATGCGCCGGGGCGGCGCGGCCGATATGCGCGAAATCGCCGAAGCCGCCGCCGCGCTGGTGCGCAAGTACAAGGGCGCCTATTCGGGCGAGCATGGCGATGGCCTGTGCCGGGGCGAATGGGTGGCCTGGCAGTATGGCCCCAGGATCAATGCCGCCTTCGGCGAGATCAAGCAATTGTTCGATCCGGCCAACCGCTTCAATTCGGACAAGATCGTGCGTCCGCCGAAGATGGATGACGAGCGTAACTTCCGCTTCCCCGCCAGTTACCGTGAGCAGCCCTACACGCCCCGGCTGGACTGGAGCGCGTGGAACGTGGTGCGCGATCCGCTCACCGGCGAGGAAGGGCCACCCGGCAGCGGTGGCGACCGCACTGGCGGCCTGGCCAAGCTGGTCGAGATGTGCAACAACAACGGCCATTGTCGCAAGTTCGATGCCGGCACCATGTGCCCCAGCTATCGCATCACCCGCGATGAGAAGCACGTCACCCGGGGACGCGCCAACACGCTGCGGCTGGCGATCTCGGGGCAGCTTGGCGGCGCCGGGCTGGCCAGCCCCGAGGTCAGGGAGGTGCTGGACCTGTGCGTGTCCTGCAAGGGCTGCAAGCGCGATTGCCCCACCGGCGTGGACATGGCCAAGGTCAAGATCGAGGCGCGTGCGGCCTGGACCGCACGACATGGCCTGGGCCTGCGTGAGCGTCTCATCTCCGGCTTGCCCGCCTACGCGTCCCTGGCCGCTCGCGTGGGGGGCTTGCTGGCACTGGCCGAGCGCGTGCCGTTGCTGTCCGGATGGGCCAAGGGCCTGATCGGGCTGGCGCCGCAGCGCTCCATGCCACGCCTGGTGCCATCCTTCCTGGCGGGCGTGCGCCAGCCTGAGGCGAGGCAAGACAATAGCAAGCACACCAGGGAAGTGCTGCTCTTCGTCGATACCTTCAACAACCACATGGAGCCAGACAACGCGCGCGCCGCGCTGCGGGTGCTGGAGGCGGCCGGCTACCGGGTGCATTTCAACACCGGGGCGCGGGGGCGACCGCTGTGCTGTGGCCGCACCTACCTGGCCGCCGGCAGGGTGGAACAGGCCAAGGCCGAGGCGCGTCGCACCCTCGATACCCTGCTGCCCTTCGTCACGCGGGGTGTGCCCATCGTTGGCCTGGAACCTTCCTGCCTGCTGTCGCTGCGTGATGAATTCCTGGACTACGGCTATGGCGAAGAAGCCAGGCAGCTGGCTGCCGCGTCCTTCCTGTTCGAGGAGTTCCTGCATGCCGAGCAGCAGGCTGGACGACTCAAGCTCGACCTGAAACCCCTGCCCTCGGGCAAGCTGCTGGTGCACGGGCATTGCCACCAGAAGGCCCTTGATGCCTTCAAGCCGGTACCGGCGGTGCTGAAGTGGATCCCGGGAGCCGAGGTGGAGGTGGTGGAGTCCTCATGCTGCGGCATGGCGGGCAGCTTCGGCTATGAAGCCGAGCACTTCGAGGCTTCGATGGCGATGGCCGAACTGTCGCTCTTGCCAGCGGTGCGCCAGGCCGGCGAGGATACCGTGGTGGTCGCCGATGGCACCAGCTGCCGGCACCAGATCCACGACGGCGCCCAGCGCACGGCCGTGCATGTGGCCCGCGTGCTGGCGGCGGCACTGGATGGCACCCCGGTGCGCTAGCCGGTCGCGGCTTACTGGATGGTCAGATCCACCCGCGCCTTGGGCTCCTTGGCATCGATGCCGGTGCCGTCGAGCTTGGGCGCGATCAGGAAGATGCGGGCCGGGTCGATGATGCTTTGTTCCTGCAGGTAGTTGCGCACCTGGTCGGCCCGGCGCTGGGCCAGGTTGCGCAGGTCGTCCTGGCTTACCTGGGTGTGTTCGATGATGAGTTTCTCCATCTCAGCCGCTGGCAGTGACTTGGCCAGGCCGATGGCATTGCGCGGCTTGTCGAACTTGCTGTCCTTGTAGACCCGCTCCAGGTACTTGGCGCGTTCGGCATCGCTCAGTCGGATCGGTCCGGACGGCTGGCCTTCCTTGGCGATCACCTCGCCGCGCTTGAGGCCGCGCATCTGACGTTCCAGCGCCTCCTGGCGCAGGCCCTGGTCGTCCACCTGGGGATCGACGCGGCCGGTGATGTCGAGCTTGATGCCAGGGCGCTCATGCAGCACGTAGCCCAGCGCATCGAGCTTCTTGCGCACCGTGTCGTCGATCTCGGCCGAACCGGGCGCGAATTCGATGTAGCGCAGTTCGCCGATGTTCTCGTCGCTGCGGAACATCGAGCCGATCAGCGCAAAGGGCGAGGTCACCGCCTTGACGATCAGATTCACGAACACCCGCACGATGATGCCGCCGACCGAGAACTGCGGGTCCGACAGCGATCCGGAAATCGGCAGGTTCAGGTTGATGTTGCCGTTCCTGTCCTTGAGCAGCGAGACCGCCAGCATCACCGGCAGGTTGGTGGCGCTGGGACTGTCGACGCGCTCACCGAAGGTCAGCTGCTCGATGCGCAGGTCGTTCTGGGCTACCAGCTTGTCGTTCTCGATCTTGTATTGCACGTCCATGGACAGCTTGCCCTTGGTGATCGGGTAGCCTGCGTACTTGGCTGAATAAGGCGTCAGGCGCGGCAGCTGCACGCCGTTGGCGCTGGCCTTCAGGTCCAGGTACATGGGCTTGAAGAGGGGATTGAGGGCACCCGAGATCTGCAGCGGGGCATCGTTGTCGATCTTGCCGCTGATGTTGATCGGC
>JAFAMT010000491.1 GCA_019233085.1 Herbaspirillum sp. | reverse complement strand
CGCCTTGCAGGAACGCCCGCCGGGCTTGCTGGCGGAGATCCGCTTCGTCCTCACCGACATGGACGAGACGCTGACCTGGCGCGGCCGCCTGTCCGCCGCCACCTATGCCGCGCTGGAACAGTTGCAGCAGGCCGGCATCCGCGTCATTCCGGTGACGGCGGCGCCGGCTGGCTGGTGCGACCAGATGGCCCGCATGTGGCCGGTCGATGGCGTCATCGGCGAGAACGGCGGTTTCTTCTTCCGCCGTGAGGGGGAGCATGGCCTGGTACGCCACTTCTGGCATGGCGACTATGCCGACGCCGTCCTGCAGCAGCTGCGCGACAAGGGGGAGCTGGTGCTGCGCCAGGTTGCCGGTGCCCGGCTGGCGGACGACCAGCCGTTTCGCCTGACCAGCCTGGCCTTTGCCCGTGATGGCGATGCCGCGCGCGAGCAGACGCTGACCGACGCCATGCGCACATTGGGCCTGGACGTCACCGTCAACAATCTGTGGGTGCTGGGCTGGATAGGCGGCTATGACAAGCTGACCGCGGCCCGCAAGGTGCTGCAGGAGGACTATGGCGTCAGCGACGAACAGGCGCAGCGCCTGCTGGCCTACAGCGGCGACTCCCTCAACGACGCCCCCATGTTCGGGCACTACCGCCATACGCTGGGTGTGTCTACCATCCGCACCTGCCTGGAGGACTTGCCGCGAGCGCCGGCCTGGGTCAGCCAGGGCCCGGGGGGCGCTGGTTTCGTCGAGTTCGCCCAGGCCATCCTGGCCGACCGTGCCGGGGCCGCACCATCGGGGCAGGCTGGCCAGTAAGTCATTGCAGCACTGGCGATCAAGCCGCACAAGGCGACAAGCTCAGGAGTGCTGCGCAATCCGAGCCTGCGCCTTAATCCGGTTGAGTATCAGGCGCGCCTGACGAAACGCATTGACGCAGAATTCATGCAGTAACGCAGGCCAGTCGGCTTGGGGCCATCAGCGAAAACGTGGCCGAGATGGGCCTCGCAGAGACGACACGAGACGGACGTGCGCACCATGCCGAAGCTGCGATCCGTGGTCTCGGCGACATTGTTGCCGGACAGCGGTTGCCAGAAGCTGGGCCATCCGGTTCCGGATTCGAATTTGGTCCTGGAATCGAACAGGGCCGTGTCACAGCAGATGCACCGGTAAAGGCCGTCCATGTGGTTGTCCCAGTCCTTTCCCGTAAAGGGCCGCTCGGTCGCCTCCTTACGGGTGACCAGGAAGGATATCTCCGATAGTTGCTGTCTCCATTGCGCCTCGCTCCTGGCGAGCTTGCGGGTTCGCTCGCTACGCTCCAGCTTCCCTGAAGCATTGAAGACATCGATGGTGAGGTCACCGTCGTCTTTCATCATCACCGGTGGCGCGGCCATTGCGCGCGGCAGCAGGCTGCCCAGCGCCAGGATACCGAAAACCTGTCCCAGCAGACGGCGTTGCCGGCCAGGATTGGGGACCGGTTTAATGTTACTAGCGGTTTTCATGTTGTCTCCGAACCAAAGTACACGCGAATGCCTGAGCTCCACCGTCGAGGAGTTCGATCAGGAAGCCCCGCAAGCAAATGGTCCGGCGATGATACGCAGCGCTAAGCGTCCTTCGAATGACAAACGGATGACAAATTTGTCATCCGGCCCACCGGAGCTGATCTTGTGCGCGGTCGACTTGCCGGCGCCCTTTCTGGGCAGAACGCATCTCACGTTTATTCATGAAATGGGTTCTAAAAGATTGCATAGCGATGGTTTCTTAGATCGAATACCAGGACGTGGTCCAGAAACGGTTGATTGCCGACGATAGGTTGCCAACGATAGGTCGGCCATGAGTAGCATTCTCCGATGGGAAATTCCTTTCCTCCCAGGCAGATCTTGCGCCGGCAGGAGTGTCCGTAGATATCGATCAGCTTGCCCCAGGCGGGGATGGAAATCACTTTTTCAGCCCGTTCGAAATCCACTTGCGTCAGTGTCTTCCATGCTTCGGGAGGAAGCAGCAGTTCAAACATGCTACTTCCCGTATCGAAGAGCGCCGTCATTTCCTGATTTTCAAGATGAAAAGGAAGGCAAATCTGCCGGTCGTGCTCGTCGTGGAGACAAGAAAATGAATGAAACGATTTTGCATGACGCGCTTCTATCCGGTCTAGCGTGGCAGCCGACAGGAAGTAGATCCGTTGCGCCGGATAATCCAGTGCGAATCCGCTCTCACCCAACATGTCCAGCCCCAGCGAGCCGAGAACAGGTGGCCGGTCAGCGTTGTCGATGTCTGCATCAAAGTCACACTTCGAGGTAAATCCAATATCCTTCTTGCCGCAAGTGCCCCGCTCGAATTCCACTACCCAGGAATAAGTATTTTCTCCTGTCTTTTGCGGTGACGTGCCAGACCAGCGCGCACTGCCGGAAACCACATTTCTATAAACGAGGTTTCCGGAAATGGCGGTATCGAGTTGAAGATGGAAGCGGTTTCCCGTGCCTGGATCGATCATCGGAACCATCAATGCAGCACGCTCATGGACAACTGGACCATCTGTGTAGGATGCCCAGTCAAAGCCTATCCACGGCTCCAGTCTTACCAACTCACGCAAAGCGATTGGAGTCTGCAATTGATCCATGCCTGCCTGGTTGGCAGGCATGGCGTCGACATCCCCCCTCCCCGAGGTGGCGAGACTGGCGCCGGGAGCCTGGCTGCTATGCATCAAACAATTTCTGGCCAATGAATTCGCCCGGTGCCGCACCGGGTGGGCAGGCAAACAATCCGCTGCCGACGTGCGTGGTGAACTGGTTGAGCATGTCGAACTTGGCCATGTTCTCGAAGATCTTGCTGAAGCCGGTCCTTGGGTCACGCTGATAGCACTGGAACAGCAGGCCAGCATCAAAGGTCATGGCCTGGCGCCACGGTGGCCAGCGCTCGGCGATCCTGGCAACGCCATTGTCGTAGGCGTAGGCGCGCCGCAGGATCTGGGCACCGTCGTTTTCTTCCGGGGCCGCCATGCGTGCGTGGGCATGTTCTGCCAGCACGGGATTGCCGTCGGCGTCGATGGCTTCCAGGTCCAGCGGTTCAAATTCGTGCTTCTTGCCAAGCGGCGCGCCGGAATACTTGTGGCGTCCCACCGTCTGCTCCTGGAAGCCCAGTGTCATGCGATCCCAGTGCTCCAGCGCGATGCGAATGGGGCGGATCACCATGTAGCTGCCCTGCCGCATCCACGCCGGGCCTTCCTCCCCGACCCAGACGAACTGCTTCATGGCGGCGGCATCCCCGGTCGGGACATTCATCGTGCCATCCTTGAAACCCATCTGGTTGCGCGGCGTTTCGCCCGGCTTGTACCCGGCCTGGTAGCCGGTCTGCGCCCAGCGGATCTCGGCAAGCTTGTAGGCCAGCGCGACCAGGCGCCGCACTGCATGTTCGACCACCTGGGCATCGTTGGCGCAAGCCTGGATCGACAGGTCTCCCCCCGTGCGTTCCGGCACCAGTTGGTCGCCGGTGAACTTGGGCAGGTCGGCCAGTGCGGCCGGACGCCGGCTGGCCAGGCCATAGCGATCGACTCCGTCCTTCTCGAACAGGCCGGGGCCGAAACCGAACGTGATGGTCAGGCGCGAGGCAGGCAAGCCGATGGTATCGCCTGCGGTATCGGGAGCCTGCTGTGCATCGGGATTGCCCGGCGCGCGCTCGGGCCCCTGCATCATCTGTGCCGCCGCCTGCGTCCAGGCCTTGAGCAGGGCGATGACTTCCTCGCGCTTGCTCGTCACCAGATCGAAGGCCATGAAATAGCTCTGGCGCTGCATCGGCGTGGCAATGCCGCTCTGATGCACACCATGGAAGGGCTCGATATCGGCTTGCCTGCCCGCATTTGCCGCATTTGCCGCGCTGGCTGTGCCGGCGCCCAGCGGCAAGGCCACTGCCGCCACACCGGCTCCCTTGAGGAAGCGACGGCGCGGCGCATCGAGGCGTTCGTCCTGATCAGCCATCACGGAGTCCCCAATACCAGTGCGTTGACGTCATCCTCGACGTAATACAGGCCCTTGCCATCAGGCGTGAGGGCGATCCCGAACAGGTCGCCGTTGCCTGGTGGCGATTGTGCCTGGTTCGAGTCCAGCCAGTGAGCGTAGATCTGCTTGCCGGACACCGGGTCGATCTCGACGGCCTGGCCGTTCTTGCCGTTGGCCACGATCAGGTGGCCGGCCGACGTCATGACCATCGCCAGCGGCCATCCCAGCAAGCCATCCTTGGTGACCAGGCGCCCCTTGTGAGCGCTGTCGGTACGGGTACTGGCGTTGGCGATGGCGGTGATCTCATTGTCCAGGCCATCGGTCACGTAGAGCGTGTCGTCGGGTCCCAGCGCCAGGCCGGTGGGTCCGAACAGGAAGTTGTCCATGTCCGCGCGCTGGGCGAAGCCGTCACCGACCACCGTCTGGCTGTCGAGCACCGGGGGCTTTCCTTCGGGAATGCTGATTTCCAGTCTCAGTACCGTGGCCTGGCGTACCGTGACCGGATACTTGCCTTCGGCATCGAGCACCTTGGGGCCTTGCACGCCAAAGCCGGCCATGCTGATGAACAGTATGGCCTTGTCGCCCTTGTCGACGGTGGCCATGTTGCCCCACGGTCCGTTGATGGTGGGGCCGGCCCAGGTGGCGACATGGCGGCCGTTGGCATCGAAGACGAGCATGCAGCCATCACCCTTGGTGGCAGTGGTGCCATCCTTGCTGGGCGTACTGCCGACGATCACCCAGCCACTCTTGAGCATGGTCATGGCCGTGGTCAGGCCAACACCGCCAGGGCACTCCTTGAGGTTCTGCGGTACCTGGCCGAACAGCTTGACTTCCCTGGTGGAAGGCCGGTAGCGCACGATCGTCGTACCGGTTCCCTGGAGGTTGGAGATGTTGTTGAAGTTGTCGACCAGGACATCGTCCTTTTCGATGACGCCGGCCGAGACCGGCGCGACGACGACGGCATAGGGATTGACGTCGCCGTTATCCGGAATGGTGGATGCCAGCGTCTTGTGGTGGCGCAGCGTTTCCAGCATGCCGCGTGGTTCGGCAGCCTGGGCTGTAGATACGCTCAGGCCCAGGGCAAGTGGCAGCAGGCAGCGTCCAAGAAGGCGCTGGAGAGAATTTGGCGATGCCGTGAGAACGGATTTCATATTGTTGTTGGCCCTTCTTTCTTCTTAAAAGGAGATGTTGGTGCGCACACCCAGCACCAGCTCGTTCTTGATGCGCTGGGACGATCCGCTGCTCACCGGCAATCCCGCACCGGGATTGAAGACATACTGGATGTCCGGCTGTATCTGCATCCACGGCTTGAACTGATACTGGTAGGTCAGTTCGATGAACTTTTCGGCACCACGCACAGGCGAGGTGGTGCTGTTGAATGCGTTGGTGTCGCGATCCAGATCGGAAGCCTGGCGGCTCACGTGGGCGTAACCGACACCGACGCCGAAGGTGTCATCGGTGCGATACCGGAAGGGGCTATGGAAGACCATGCCCGCATTGAGGCTCATATCGATGAGATTGCGATCCTTCAGGGGCGTCCACATCAGGCGCCCGAACAGCGCCACCGTGCGGTTCGGATCGAGCGAATCGCGCCAGACCAGATGGTCGGCCACCGCATAGAAGGCGTAGTCGCCATGATGCGGGCGGCCCGTGCCGTTGCTGTTGGGATCGGCCAGGGAATTGCCGTCGGTGTCATAGCGCTGGTCGGCAAACTGCTGCGAGTTGTACCAGGCGCCAATCCGGTAGGTCCAGCCCAGGGCCGGCTTTTCATCCGGCTCGACCATGCTGCCCAGCGACGGATAGGAGAATTGCGCCTCCACGATGCTCATGGTTCCATGCCCCACCGGGAAGCTCAGGCCATTGTGATTGACCACTTGCGGATCGCCATCAGGCCTGGAGACCGGCGTGGCGCTGAATACGCCCGCCAGGATCTGCACGCCATCCACCGGTCGCACCGCCACGCGCGCGCCCAGTGCCGACAAGGGATAGGCTGGGCCGCCACCGGGCAGGTCCGCCGAGGGCAGCATGGGCCAGCCGAACATGGTGTTGACGAAATACAAGGCATTGGTACTGACCATGAATTCCTGGTCGAGGCTTTGCTGGCCGATCTTGACGTCAAGCCGGTCTTCGTCGAGGAATTTCTGGTCGTACCAGAGTTCCCATAGCCGGGTACCGCGATCAGCCTCGATGCCGCTTGCCGTCTGCAGGGTCGACAGGTTGTCGGCGCTCAGGTTGGTGCCATGGATATTGAGGGCGCTGACATTGAACAAGCCGCCATATAAACCAAAGGCGCGTTGCGTATTGACCTGCATGGTGATCGTGGTCAGGCCGTCGTACTGGAAGCCCTTGGAGGTGCCGCCGCTGACGTTGCCCAGGTATTCGCTGGTCTCCTGGATACCCAGGGTGATGCCCCGGCGCGCCAGGGAGGAACGCAGCCCGCCCATGTCGCCCAGCACGGCAGTGCTGCGATTGAGCCCATCCCAGAAACTGGCCCCCTGGTAGCTGGAATCCACATCGCCAGCCGGAATGGTCATGGGCGGAGGCGCCGCCTGGGCGCTCAGGTGAACCAGGGAGGTGGCGGCCAACAGCGCCCCGGATCGGGTAACGGTGCACAGAATTGCCCGGTATTTGCACATGCAGGCCATCTGGGCGTGGAAGGCCATGTCGACTCGGCGGCGACGGATTCTGGTTGTCATAGATAGCAAGTGGAAGATTCTTATTGTCGATGGAACGAGTGTCCATGCTGGCAGCAGGCTTGCACATGACTCGCCGGAAAGCAGATAACGAAAATAAGAATACTTCTTGTTTGCAATCGCGAAAAGGAAAATACCGTCAGGGAAAAATATATTTTCGTTTGGAGGAATTGTCAGCGATTTGTCATGCGTGATCGCCAAAATCATGGTCCGATCGGAGGTAGTGCGACCTGTTCTGACAAGCGCCTTCCCGACCAGCCTGCCCCGCTCAGCCCGCAATCCCTCCGGCACTTAATTTGAACTCCGCCCGCCTGGCGGATCTGCGCGCGAGCGCCGGCCTGGGTCAGCCAGGGCCCGGCGGCGCTGGTTTCGCCGAGTTCGCCCAGGCCATCCTGGCCGACCGCGCCGGGCGCGATCGCTATCAGTAGAGTCCGGCCTCGGTGCGCTGCGGCAGTTCCTGGTCGTAGCTCGCACCATCGAAGACGCCACCGCTGAGGCGGTGATGCATCTGGCCCGGGCTGGGCAGGCTGGTGCGCGCCACCTGCGCCTCGGGCGACCACAAGGCCGAGCGCACGATGGACTTGGAGCAGTGGAAGTAGGCTGCATCGATCTCCACCACGATCACGCTGCGCGGCAGCTTGCCGCGCATCTCGAAGCGCGCCAGCAGGGCCGGATCGATGGAAATCGTGGCGCGCCCATTCACCCGCAGGGTCTCGCCCACGCCAGGGATGATGAACAGCAGCGACACGCGCGGATCAGCCAGGATATTGCGCAGGTTGTCGACGCGATTGTTGCCGGGACGGTCCGGCACGGCCAGCGTGCGCTCGTCGAGGATGTGCACGAAGCCCGCAGGGTCGCCCTTGGGCGAGCAATCCAGTCCCTCCTCCCCGACGGAAGCCAGCACCACGAAGGGCGAGGCCCGCACGAAGGCCTGGTAGTCGGCATTGAGATGATCGATTTCCTTGACCAGGGCACGTTCGGTGGGCTGGCCGTAGATGGCATCGAGTTGCTCCAGGGTGGTGATGCGGTGACTCACGACCTGCTCCTTCATGAAATGAGGGAGGGCCAGTATAGCGGCAAGAGCAATTTCGGACCGCGCCGATTTTTCGCATATTCAAAGGCGGAAATAGTCGTTCCTCATCGTCTTCCCCCTTCCTATACTCGCTCCCATTTGGTGCATGACGCACCAGATCGTCACGCCTGTACCTGTCCGGTTCGCCACGAGCACCGATGCAGGTCTGTGCGGCGGCGTTCCTGATTCCACAACAACAAGGGAAGATCCTATGCAATCGCTGAAACTGAAAACCGCATTCACGCCGCTGTTCCTGGCACTGGCCCTGGTCTCGGGCGTGGCCCACGCCGACAAGCTCGACGACATCAAGAAAGCCGGCGTGCTGCGCGTGGCGGCCTTCGACGGCAACCCGCCCTTCGGCTATGTCGATGCCACCACCCGCAAGATCATCGGCCTGGACGTGGACTATGCCAATGAGCTGGGCAAGAAGCTGGGCGTGAAGGTGGAGATCGTGCCGACCAATCCGGCCAACCGCATTCCCCTGCTGACTTCCAACAAGGTCGACCTGGTCTTCGCCAACTTCACCATCACCGAGGACCGCGCCAAGGTGATCGACTTCAGCATCCCCTACATCGCCTCCGGCCAGCAGTTCCTGGCCAAGAAGGGCGTGCTAAAGAGCGCGGACGACATCAAGAAGGTCCGCGTGGGCACCGACAAGGGCACCACCATGGAAACCACCCTGCGCGAGAAGTATCCCGACGCCAAGGTCGTGCTCTATGATGACACCCCGCTGGGCCTGGCCGCCCTGCGCAACGGCAATATCCAGGCCCTGAGCCAGGATGGCACCAAGCTGACCGCGATCCTGGCCACGCTGCCGGACAAGGACAAGTACGAGATCCCGGCCTTCGCCATCTCGGAAGAATATGAAGGCGTGGGCGTGCCCAAGGGCGAGACCCGCCTGGTGAGCTACCTCAACGACTGGCTGCGCGAGCTGGAAAAGAACGGCACCGCCCAGCAGATCTATGACAAGTGGTTCGGCCCGCAAAGCGCCCAGCCGCTGCCGCGCCTGTTCAAGATCGGCGATACCCGCCTGAGCCAGAAGTAAATCATTTCCCTCCCGCGGCACCGCGGCCGGCATTGTGCCGGCCGCTTGTCGTTGCGGCCTGCCGATTGCAATCGATTCCGATGATGTCCCATTTCCTTGCCGGCCCCTGGCTGGCACCCAAGTATATGCTGTGGATGTGGCAGGGTTTCCTGGTCACGCTGTGGCTCACAGCCTTGGTGGCCCTGCTGGCGACCTTGCTGGGCGCCGTCCTGGCCAGCGCCCGTACCAGCCGCTCGCCTTTCCTTTCCGTGCCGGCGACGCTCTACACCTCGCTGTTTCGCAATACACCGCTGCTGGTGCAGTTGCTGTTCTGGTATTTCGGCGTCCCCAGCCTGTTTCCCGAGGGCGCGATGGACTGGCTCAATGGCGACCACGTCCTGCACCTGTTCGGCCCGCTGGCCCTGCCATGGCCTTCCTATGAATTCCTCTCGGCGCTGTGCGGGCTGGTGTTCTACTCCACCGCCTACATCGGCGAGGAGATCCGCTCCGGCCTGCGCGGGGTCCCGGCCGGACAAGCCCTGGCTGCTGCCGCCATCGGCATGACGCGTGGCCAGGTGCTGCGTCACATCGTGCTGCCACAGGCCATCCGACTGATCCTGCCTTCGCTGCTGGGCCAGTACATGAACATCCTCAAGAACACCTCCCTGACCATGGGCATCGGCCTGGCCGAGCTGTCCTATGCCTCGCGCCAGGTGGAGTCCGAGACCTTCCTGGCCTTCCAGGCCTTCGGCGTGGCCACCCTGCTCTACATCGGCGCCATCGCCCTGATGGAAACCGCCGGCCACCGGCATCTGCGCGCGCGCCGCCTGCGCCAGGGGAGGCATTGATGCAACTGGCCGTATTGAATGACAACCTGCCCTACCTGCTCTGGGGCAATTATCCGGATGGGCCGCTAGGTGGCGCGGCGCTGACGCTGGCCCTTTCGGCCGGCTCGGCCGTGCTCTCTGCCGTGCTGGGACTGTTGCTGGGGATCCTGCTGGCCGTCGGCCAGGGGCCATGGCATCGCCTGCTGATGGTGGTGCTGGGCTTCCTGCGCGCCATACCGGTGCTGATGCTGATCTTCTGGACCTACTTCCTCTTGCCCATCGCCTTCGGCATCGACGTGCCGGGCGTGCTGTCGGTGATGCTGGCGCTGTCGCTGGTGGGCGGCGCCTACCTGGCCCACGCGGTGGCTGCCGGCATCCACGGCATCGGCACCGGCCAGTGGCAGGCGGCCCTGTCGCTGGGGATGCCGCGCTGGCAGGTGCTGCGCTACATCATCCTGCCGCAGGCGCTGCAGATCATGCTGCCTTC
>JAFAMT010000451.1 GCA_019233085.1 Herbaspirillum sp. | reverse complement strand
GCCCTTGAAGCGCGCATAGTGCAACTGATCGCGAAGGAAGTAAAGGGCAACGGCGAATACAAGGAACTCGATGCGCTGATGCGCCAGCTTGTGCAGGCCGCGCGCGTGCGCCGCTATGAGCAGCCGGGCGGAAACGAGACCGACCTCAATCCGAATATCGCCAATCGCAATGCAGCGCCCAAGAAAAAACCGGTGCGCAACGAGTTCAGCGAAGAGGCGCAGCAGCGCATCGTCGAGGCCTTTAATGATTCGCTCTTCGACTATCAGAAGGTCTGGTACCGCAACGGTAGCGAGCGCACGCGCATCATTCTCAAATCACGCCAGATCGGCGCGACGTGGTACTTCGCGCGCGAGGCGCTGATTGATGCGATCCAGACCGGACGCAATCAGATTTTCCTCTCGGCCTCGAAGTCGCAGGCGCACGTCTTCAAGCAATACATCATCCAGTTTGCGAAGGACGCATGCGGGGTGGAGCTGTCCGGCGATCCTATCGTTCTGCCCAATGGCGCGCACCTGTATTTCCTCGGCACGAATGCGAGAACCGCCCAGGGCTACCACGGCAACTTCTACTTCGATGAATTCTTCTGGACGCACAATTTCACGGAGTTGAACAAGGTGGCGTCCGGCATGGCCTTGCACAAGAAGTGGCGCAAAACCTACTTCTCGACGCCATCGGCCACCACGCACCAGGCGTACCCGTTCTGGACCGGCGAGGCGTTCAACAAACGCCGCGCCAAGGGCGAGAAGGTCAACATCGACGTCAGCCATAAGCGGCTGTCGTCGGGCTTCACCGGCGAGGACAAGATCTGGCGCCAGATCGTCACGATCATGGACGCGGCGGCCGGCGGCTGCGATCTGTTCGATATCGATGAGCTGCGCGACTTCGAATACTCGCCCGACCAGTTCGACAATCTCTTGATGTGTAATTTCATCGACGATTCCGCGTCGGTGTTCCCTCTGGCCGACCTGCAGCGCGGCATGGTCGATTCTTGGGTGGATTGGGATGATTACAAACCGTTCACCGCGCGTCCCTTCGGCCACCGGCCTGTGTGGATCGGCTATGACCCATCATTGACGGGTGATAGCGCCGGCTGTTCGGTGATTGCGCCGCCATTGGTCCCGGGCGGAAATTTCCGCATCTTGGAGCGCCACCAGTGGCGCGGCAAGGACTTCGCCGAGCAAGCCGCGCTCATCAAGGAAATGACCGGCCGCTACAACGTCCAGTACATCGGTATCGACACCACCGGCATGGGCGTGGGCGTCTATCCCCTGGTGAAACAGTTTTTCCCTGGCGCCACGGCCATCAGCTATTCGCCGGAAGTCAAAACGCGGATGGTGCTCAAGGCACAAAACATCATCCGCAGTGGCCGGCTGCAGTTCGATGCGGGCTGGACTGACATCGCGCAGTCCTTCATGGCCATTCGCAAGATCCTCACCCCCAGCGGGCGCGCCGTCACCTATGACGCCGGCCGCTCGGAAGAGACTGGCCACGCCGATTTGGCATGGTCGGTCATGCACGCCCTCGACTACGAGCCCTTCGAAGGCACCACCGCTAATAACACCTCATCCATGGAGTTCTTCTGATGAAACACAGAGCACGCCGCCGCGCGGCTGCATCCGACAACACGCTGCCGGCCAAGGTCGAGGCGCCACCGGTACCGACCGTCGAAGCATTTTCTTTCGGTGATCCTTCGCCGGTGCTGGAAGGCCGCGACATGCTGGCCGACGTCGAGTGCTACCGCAATGGCGATTGGTACGAGCCACCCTTGAGCATGGCCGGCCTGGCCAAGTCCTTGAATGCCAGCGTCCATCATGCCAGCGCCATCTGGTGCAAGGTCAATATCCTGGCCTCGACCTTCCAGCCGTCCGCTGTATTGTCGCGCGCGGATTTCACGCGCCTGGCGCTGGACTTCCTGCTGTTCGGTAACTGCTACGCCGAGCGGCGCGAGAGCATGACGGGAAAGCTCTTGAACCTCAAGCCGGCATTGGCCAAATACACACGCGTGGGCGTGGAGCCCGGGCGCTATTTCTTCGTCAATGGCTGGAGAGATTCCCACGAATTCGAGCGGGACGCCATCTGGCATCTGCAGGCGCCTGACATCAACCAGGAAGTGTATGGCGTGCCGCAGTATGTGAGCGCGCTGCAATCGGCCTGGCTCAATGAGTCGGCCACGCTGTTCCGTCGGCGCTACTACCTCAATGGCTCACACGCCGGCTTCATCCTCTACATGACCGACACCGCCAGCAACGTCAACGACGTGGACAAGCTGCGCGAGGCGATGCGTAACAGCAAAGGGCCGGGCAACTTCCGCAACCTGTTTGTGTATGCACCAGGCGGCAAGAAAGACGGCCTGCAGATCCTGCCGGTCTCCGAGATTGCGGCCAAGGATGAATTCTTCAACATCAAGAACTGCACGCGTGACGACGTGCTGGCCGCGCATCGAGTCCCGCCGCAGCTGCTCGGGACCATGCCCAACAACACCGGCGGATTCGGCGACGTGACGAAGGCCGCTGCTGTCTTCGGCTGCAATGAGATTGTGCCGCTACAGGCGCAGTTTCTTTCCTTGAACGAATGGGCCGGCCAAGAGGTGGTCCGCTTCCGTTCCTATCAACTTCCGACCAACGAAGGGAAATAACCATGAGCGATCACGCCGATAACGCGGACAGCCGAATCTATCGCACTATC
>JAFAMT010000057.1 GCA_019233085.1 Herbaspirillum sp. | reverse complement strand
TTGCTGGACGAACCGGCCGCCGGCCTGCGCCACCTGGAAAAGCAGGCCCTCTCGCGCGTGCTGCAGGAGCTGCGCGCCGATGGCATGAGCATCCTGCTGGTGGAGCACGACATGGAATTCGTCATGGAACTGACCGACCACATCGTGGTGATGGAATTCGGCAGCAAGATCGCCGAAGGCACACCGCAAGAGATCCAGCGGCATCCCGCCGTGATCGAAGCCTACCTGGGTGGAATCGAATGAGCGAACTGGTACTGGAAGTGGCGCAGCTGTGCGCCAGCTATGGCAAGGTGCAGGCGCTGCACGACATCAACCTCACGCTGGAGCGCGGCAGCATCGCCACCGTGATCGGCCCCAATGGCGCGGGCAAGTCGACGCTGCTCAATGCCATCATGGGTGTGCTGCCGGCGCAGGGCTCGGTACGCTATCGCGGCCGGGCGGTGGAGCGCTGGAGCCTGGAACAGCGGGTCATGGAAGGCATCGCGCTGGTGCCGGAGCGGCGGGAACTGTTTGCCAGCATGAGCGTGGAGGACAACCTGCTGCTGGGCGGATTTCGCCGCCTGCGGCTGCGCCAGGCGCAGCCGATGGACCAGTTGCCGGTGGTCTTCGACCTGTTCCCGCGCCTGAAAGAACGACGCGCCCAGCTGGCCGGCACGCTCTCCGGCGGTGAACGCCAGATGCTGGCCATCGGTCGCGCCATGATGGCCAAGCCGGCGCTACTGATGCTGGATGAACCCAGCCTGGGACTGGCGCCACGTATCGTCAAGGAGATCCTGCAGATCGTCGCCGAACTGCGCAGCGCCGGTATCTCGGTACTGCTGGTGGAACAGAATGCACGCGCCGCCCTGCAGACAGCCGACCATGGCTACGTGCTGGAACTGGGCAAGGTCACCATGCAGGGCGAATCGACCCGGCTGGCCGGCGATCCGCAGGTGATCCAGGCTTACCTGGGCTTTGGCAAGAAGGCGGAAACCGAGGTGGTGGCGACTTCCTGAGCCATGACGTTTTCTGCACCACGCCATGATCAAAAAACATAACAGGAATGAGCTCACGTATCGACTACCGTTCACGACTTAAAGACATAAAGGAAATGAGCTCACCTACAGACTACCGTTCGGACTGAGTAGGCCCGCAGGGCCGTATCGAAGGCGCTCCGACGCTGCAAGAATGCTGCGTCTTCGATACGCGGCACCGCCGCTACTCAGTCCGAACGGATAGCTCACGGTTAAAAAAAATCACCATAAAGAGGAGACGATGATGAAAAAGCTGTTCCTGCTGCTGGCCGCACTGACACTATCCTTCCAGGCCCACGCGGCCAGCGATGCCGACAACACCACGCTGGTCCCGCCGCAACCCAAGCTGGCCTTCCTGGCGCGCTTCTCGGTGGACCTGGTGGCGCCGATCTGGGAACTGGGCAAGACCTCCGACCTGGGTCGTCGTCGCATCATCCCCATCACCGGCGGCAGCTTCAAGGGACCGCTGCTCAACGGCGAGATCTTAAACAACGGCGCAGACTGGCAGACCGTGACCGCCGATGGCCTGGCCATCATCGATACCCGCTACCTGTTGAAGCTGGACGATGGCGAACTGGTCTACCTGCAGACCCGGGGCGTGCGCTACGGCCCGCCGGAGGTGATGGCCGAGGTCGCCCAGGGCAAGCCGGTCGATCCGGCGCGCTACACCTTCCGCCTGTTCATGACATTCGAGACCGCCAGCAAGAAATATGACTGGCTCAACCGCGCCATGGGCGTGGGTTACGCCATGCGCCTGGGCAATGCCGTGGTGTATGACGCCTACCTGCTCAACTGATTGCCGCCGGGAGCGATGATGTCTTACGTACCGCCGCTGCGCGACTTTTCCTTCGTGCTCGATGAAATCCTGCAGGCGCCGCAGGTCTTGCGCAGCCTGCCCGCGCACGCCGAGTTCGACAGCGCACTGATGACCCAGGTGCTGGAAGAGGCCGGCCGCTTCGCCGCCGAGGTAGTGGCGCCCCTCAACGCCAGCGGTGACCGCGAAGGCTGTCGCTTCGACGACGGCGCCGTCTATACACCCACCGGTTTCGCCCGCGCCTATGCGCAATTCTGCGACGGTGGCTGGCCGGCCCTGGCCTGCGCGCCGGAGCATGGCGGCCAGGGCTTGCCGCATGTCCTCGATTGCGCGCTCTATGAAATGCTCAGCGCCGCCAACCACGGCTGGACCATGTATCCGGGTCTGCTGCATGGTGCCTACGCCTGCCTGGCCGCGCATGGTTCGCCAGAGCTGCAGGCGCGCTACCTGGAGAAGATCGCCAGCGGACAATGGCTGGCCACCATGTGCCTCACCGAGGCCCACGCCGGCAGCGACCTGGGGCAATTGCGCACGCGCGCCCTGCCGCAGGAGGATGGCAGCTACCGCATCAGCGGCGACAAGATCTTCATCTCCGGTGGCGAGCACGACCTCACCGACAATATCGTCCACCTGGTCTTGGCGCGTCTGCCCGATGCGCTGCCGGGCAGCAAGGGCCTGTCGCTGTTGCTGGCGCCGCGCGTGCTGCCCGATGGCAGCCGCAACGGCGTGCGTTGCACCGGCATCGAACACAAGATGGGGATTCACGGCAGCGCCACCTGCAGCCTGCGCTTCGAGCAGGCACAGGGCTGGCTGGTGGGCGAACCGGGACGTGGACTGGCAGCCATGTTCGTGATGATGAATGCGGCGCGCCTGCATGTGGGCGCGCAGGGGCTGGGGCTGGCCGAAGCGGCGTGGCAACGGGCCACCGCCTATGCCGGCGAGCGTCGCCAATCACGCGCGCCCACGCGCAGCACCGCAGTGCCAGGAGGCGACCTGATCGCCCATCATCCGGCCGTACAGAAGCTGTTGATGGAACAACGCTGCCGCATCGAGGGCGCACGCATGCTGACCTGCTGGGCCGGCCTGCTGCTGGACCTGGCCGAGCACGATCCCGATGCCGCGCTGCGTCGCCGGCATCACGAGCGGCTGGAGTTCATCACACCGGTCATCAAGGCCTTCCTGACCGAGCAGGGTTTCCAGTGCGCCAGCCAGGCCTTGCAGGTCTTCGGCGGACACGGTTATGTAGTGGAGAGTGGCATCGAGCAATACCTGCGCGATGCGCGCATCACGATGATCTACGAGGGAACCAATGAGATCCAGGGCATCGACTTCCTCATGCGCAAGGTGCTGGGCGACGAGGGGCGGCGGCTGGAGGATTTCCTGGCGCTGGTGAGCGCAGACGCCGATGACGCCTCGGCACTGGATCACCAGGCGCGACTGCTGCGCGAGGCTGTGGATAAATTGAGAAGCCTGGCGCGCGCGATCGCCGCAGCCGCTGCGCACTCACCCGCGCTGCCCTACTTCGTGGCCGACGAGATGCTGCGCCTGACCGGCCATGTGGCGCTGGGCTGGATGTGGCTGCGGGCGGGCCGGCACGCCTTGTCGGCGCTGGCCTCGGACCCGTCCTACTACGGCGGCAAGCGCGATGCCGCGTGCTATCATTTCGCCTTTGTGTTCGCGCAAGTCAAGCAGCTCTGCGGCATCATCGAGGGCTGCCTGGCAAACGGCTTGCCGCTTCCCTCCCCCGACCTGGACCACCATGCTGCCCAAGAAGCCGGCTGATTTCGACTCCGACGACGACACCACGCAACAGGGCGCGCTGGACCAGCAGCTGCTGCTGAGCCTGGTGGGCTACAACTGCCGCCGCGCCTACATCACCATCATGCCTCTGTTCGAGAAGCGCATGGCCAAGTTCGAACTGCGGCCGGTGGATTTCACCGTGCTCAGCCTGTTGAAGGCCAATCCAAACATCAACCAGAAACGCCTGTCCAAGGCCATCAATGTATCGCCGCCCAACCTGGCGACCTTGCTGGACAAGCTGGAACAGCGCGGCCTGGTGATGCGCCAGCGCAATCCCGAGGATCGCCGCTCGCAGGTACTGGCACTGACCACGGCGGGCATGCGCATGTGTACCAAGGCCGAGCAGACTGCCATCGAACTGGAGCTCAAGGCCACCGAGATGCTCTCGGACGCCGAGCGGGCGCAGCTGATCGCACTGCTGCAGAAGATGTTCCTGCCGCAATAATCCCTGCTGTCCTCAGCGCAGGCAGACCAGCTCGGCGTAACTGGGGTTGGCGTGCTCGTGCTGGTAGCGCTTGAGGTCTTCCAGGACCTGGGCGCGGGTGAGGCCGGGCTTGTCGGCGCTGGCCGTGGTGGTGGTGCTGGTGCCGCTGGTGGCGGATGCCGTTGTCGGCGCCGACGGCGCCTGTTCTGCCGCAAACGCGCTCCCTGCAGCCAGCGACAGGACGGTGGTGATGGTCAACTTCTTCAGGATGATGGTGTTCATGATCTGCTCCTCGTGAATGCAAGCGGATCTTGCCCATGCCTATCCTTTACG
>JAFAMT010000266.1 GCA_019233085.1 Herbaspirillum sp. | reverse complement strand
CAGATACAGTGCACAGGCCCCCAGGATAAAACCGATGGCCGTCACCGCGCGCACGGCCAGCAGGCCCGATAGCAGGCGCCGGTACTCGTCCTCCAGGAACGCCGCCACCAGCACCACGATGCCGAACAGGATCACGGCCATGGACAGCCCCATGGCCAGCGTCACCATGCTGCTGTAATGGGCGTGCGAGGCCGTGAAATACTCGACCGATGCATTGCGATGGATGTCGGCGGAGGACGGACCAAAGCCGTCGTTATTCTTCTGCATCGTCGGATATCCCTTGCTCTTGTGCGACCCGTGCGACTCGCCCCACCGGCGTCATCGCCATGATCTGTTCTCGTGGTCCCACGCCTGCACCGGCCTGGTCGCGCCGAACTGCCCTGGCGACCCGACGGCAGGCTGCTGCCTCAGCGTCCGCCGGCCTGCGCGGATCCCTGCGGCGAATTGTTGTTCGAGGCCGAACGCGGCGCGCCCAGCTTCTGCCCAGCCAGTTCGCGCAGCAGGTCACACAGCAGCGGCAGCTCGGAGGACTTGTCGAAGAAATGCTGGACACCGCACTGCGCCCCCACGCGCCGGTAGGTCGGGCTCACATGGTTGCTGAAGACCACCTTGAGTTCGCTCTGGCGACGCGTATTGGAGCGTGCCAACGCCTGCAGCAGGCTCATGCCGTTGCCCTGCTTCAACTGGATATCCAGGATCAGTACATCATAGCTGTTCTGCTGCAGGTGGCGCAGCGCCTGCATCTCCGTCTCGGCGTAGCCGACCAGGCGCACCCCGGCGATCTCGGCCAGGCTCTCGACGATCAGCTCCCGCACGTCCTCGGAATCCTCCACCAGGAAGATGCGCAAGGGTGCGCCATCGCTGTCGCGTTGGAACCGGGTGTCGAGAAAGTCATCCATGATGCGCCGTGCCGTGCTCTTCCTTGCCAGTTGGCCTGTCTGCGATGGCGACCTGTTGCGTCGCCGCCGCGACAGCCACGGCTTCAATCGATCAGGTTGTTCTTGATCGCGTAATAAATGATGTCCGCGTTGTTGGTCATGCTCATCTTCTGCAGCACGCGCGAACGATAGGTGCTCACCGTCTTGACCGACAGGCACAGCTCGTCGGCGATCTGCGTCACGCCCTGGCCCTGACCGAGCTTGTAGAAGATCTCGTACTCGCGCTGGGATAGCGTTTCATGCAGCGGCTTTTCCGAATCCACCGGCTCGCTGGTGAGCAGCTCGGCCACGCCGTAGCTGATGTACTTGTGCCCGCGCAGGATGGTGTTGATGGCATTGACCAGTTCGGTCGCCAGCGCCTCCTTCTGCACGTAGCCGGAGGCGCCACTGCGCAGCACCTGCACGGCATAGCGGCTCTCGGGATGCATCGACAGCATCAGCACCGGCAATTCCGGCTTCTCGCGCTTGATCTGCTTCAGCACTTCTACGCCACTCTTGTCGGGCATTGCGATATCGAGCAGGACGATGTCCCAGTCCTGGGTGCGCACCAGCCGGATGGCTTCCTCGGCGGTGCTGGCTTCCCCACCGATTTCCATCGACGGGATTTCAGAGATGAAGTGGTGCACACCTGCCCGTACGACCGCGTGGTCATCGACTACAAGTATTTTTGTCATGGCAATTTTGAGCGGTGAATTGAAACTGCGGCACAGCCTGCGCCGCGATGTACTCTGTACTGTATTAATGATAGGCCGCCACTGCACCAGTCGGGTTCGCAAGACCGCCACTGGCCAGGCTTGGCGCCTTTGCTGCCGCACTGCGCCGATACCCGAGTCGATACTCGATTCGATACTCACATCTGCCTCAGCGGGGCGACGGCCCCATGCAGATTGCCCGGTCGCAATGCTTTTCTACTATACCTTAAGCCAATCAGACTGTCTTAAGACAAAACGCATCGTATCGCCCGCTCCACGCGGCTCACGGCGATAAACGCCTTAAGACAAATGGGCGCGAACCGGTCAACAGACCCGTCGCGCCCAGGCAAGTTCCCGCGGTTACTGCTTCAGGCGCAGGTCATTACGTACCGAGACCACACCCTTGACGCCACGCGCCAGTTCGGTCGCACGGGCAGCCGAGGTAGCGCTGGAGACGAAGCCGGAGAGCTGCACCACGCCCTTGTAGGTCTCGACATTGACCTCGGCAGACTTCAGGTTGGGTTCGTTGAACAGGGCGGCCTTCACCTTGGTGGTGATGACGGCGTCATCCACGTATTCGCCAGTGCCCTCCTTGCCCGGGCCGGAGGCGCAACCTACCAGCGAAACCATGATCAGGGCCAGGAAGAAACCAAAGAAACGCTTGGTCAGCGACATTTTGCTCAAGGACATGATGTTCTCCTAATGATGATAAAGATGAAGGTGAAGACAGGATCAGATGCGGCCCGCGGACAGCCTTGCCCACTGCCGGCCGCACCGGTCCGAGGAAGCCTTACTTGCCGTATTTGGACTTGGCGTTGGCCACGCACTGGTCCTTGGCGTCGCCGCTCAAGGCGTCACACTTTTCCTTGGCCACGTCATAGTTGGCGTCGTTCTTATCCTTGCGGGCGTCCTTGTCGGCGTCGGCACCCTTGCGCTTGGCCTTGGCATCGGCGATGGCCGACTCATGATCTGCCTTGGCCTGCTTCTCGCAGACATCCTTGTCGTTACCCTTGAGCGGACCGCATTTCTTCTTGGCGACCTTGTAGTCGGCATCGGCCTTGGACTTGTCTGCCTTGTACTGGGCCGCAGCCGGGTCGGCGGCGAATGCGCTGGCCTGCATGCCGATGGCGGCCGCGCCGAAGATCATGGTTGCGATGATTTTTTTCATTGTGGGATTCCTGTCGTTATGGTTTGTCGTTGTGGTTTGTTATTGGTGGCGGCGCACGCCGCGTATCTGCTGCCTGTGTAGTGGGCTGACCGGTGGCTGCCAGCTTATTGGCGCCAGTCCTTGTGGCGGGTCTCGAAGTCGCGGATCTGCTTCTCCGCTTCCTCCTTGCTCACGCCGTAGGCTTCCTGCACACGGCCGGCCAGCTGGTCGCGCTTGCCGGCGATGACGTCGAGGTCATCGTCGGTCAGCTTGCCCCACTGCTCCTTGGCCTTGCCCTTGAATTGTTTCCAGTTACCTTCCACGATGTCCCAATTCATGATGATCTCCTTGTCAGTGTGGCCGCACTCGCGGTGCCGGCCTGGTTGTTTTCTAACTTATCTAACTCATCTAACTCATCTAACTTATCCAGCTTGTCATCCAACTGCCTCTTGCCTACAACCCGAGCAGATCGCTCATGTCGTCGGCGTGCTCTTCTTCCTGCGCCATGATCTGGACCAGCATGTGGCGCGTGGTCGGATCATCGTCACCGATGCGCTCGATCATCTGGCGATACGCCTCGATGGCCACACGCTCCTCGACCAGGTTGGCGCGGATCATGTCCTTGATGTCGGCCGATTCGTCGTAGTGCGCATGGCTGCGTTCGGTCAGCGTCTTCGGATTGAAATCCGGTTCGCCATTGAGCTGCACGATGCGCTCGGCGATCAGGTCGGCATGGCTTTGCTCCTCCTGCGCGTGCTGCAGGAACTCACCCTTGATGGCCTCGATCTCCAGTCCCTTGGCGGTGTAGTAGTGACGCTTGTAGCGCAGCACACACAGCAGCTCGGTGGCCAGCGCATCATTGAGCATGGCGATGACTTCCTGGCGATTGCCGCGATAACCCTCGGTCACCGCGCCTTCGCTGATCTTGCTGGCCGCGGCACGAATCGCCTCCTTGTCCAGATGGAAGGCTTGCCGGGCGGACTGCTTCTTGCTGGCCTCGGTCTGAGGTGGATTCTTGGTCATGGTCATTCCTTTCTCCGGTTTCTTGACTAATACGCGCTGCTCTCGGTCAGCGCGCCTGGCTGGACCCCGTGGTCAGGCCCGATCAACCGTGGTCGGCACACCGCCCCACGGCCAGCCCGACCAGCAGGCCGATCCCGGTGCCGATGGCAATGGCGCGCCAGGGATTGGATTGCACATAGTCGTCTGTGGTGGTGACAATCTGGCGGCCGGTCTCCACCACCGTGGACTGGGCATCGTGAGCGGTATTGAGCGCCTGCTCCAGCAGCGCCTGTGCACTGGCGCGCAGTTCGTCGGCCTTCTGCCCGGTGGTCTGTGCGGCTTGCGCAAAGAGGTCCTGGGCCTGTTGCAACAGCGATTGCACATCGTTGCGCACGGTCTTCAGTTTGTTGGCTTGCATGCTTGTCCTCCAAGAGGGGTTGGTGTGATTGCCAATGGCGCCTGCGACGACCTACATCAGGTACTGCAACAGGATCAACATCAGCACCGGTATACCCAAGAGCCACCCGAGCACGAGCTTGTCCATAAGGCCTCCTCCGTTGTTCTTGATCTTGCCGGCGCCTCGCCAGCGCGGCATATCCTCTGTCGTGATACGTGATGCAGCGCCTGCGTCATTGGTCGGCGTAGTGGCAAGATACCGGCTCCTTGTCGCGCTCTGTATCGGCGCCAGCCCGATTGCCGTGTAGGACAACGACTGCCCATGTTCAAAGCGAACCGGCACGCTGGCGCAGCGAGCGCTTGATGAGGTCTTGCGCCTCGCCCACCGCATGCAGGATGCGACCATCCATCTGGCGTCGTTGCGCAGCGCGCTCCAGCGCCGCATTGCCCAGGGCAGCCGCCATGCTTTCCTGGAACTTGCCCAGGACAACATGGAACTGGCCGGTGATCGTCTTCTTGTTCATGGTTGCGTTTCCTCGTGGTCAAGATGGCTCGAAGGTCTTGCAGGATGTGCAGCTTGGAAAAAATGGTAGCAAGGCCCTACTGCTGGGCTCTATAGGACGGCGGCCGATTGTCTTGTAGGACAACGCGCAAAGCCTTTCCGGTATTGGCTTTGCGCCCCATGGGCCAATACCCGCGGGTCATTGGCCCCGCCACCGCTGGCGGCGGGCCTGGCATCCGCTGGAAGGCTGCTTCCTACAAGGCTTTGCGGCGATGTCCGATGGTCCTGCGAGCTCGGCTGCTCCAGGATGAGCAATGTGCGCAAGCGGCGTAGGCAACGAGCCGGCTTGCCACGCGAACAAGGCAGTACGGATGCCTCTCACTGACCACCCACACAAGGAGAATGATCATGGGCAAGTATTTCCTCGCATGGCTGTGCGGCGTGCCGGCTTTCCTGCTGGTATTGCTTTATCTGTTTGTCCACTGAGTGTCCGCTGAGCGCCACTGCGCTAGGCAACCCAGAAACAAAAGGGGCGCAACCATGGTTGCGCCCCTTTTTTTCACATCGTCAAAACGATATAAATCGTTTTAAGCTTTTACTTATTTTTTACTTCCCGCAGGTCATGCTTCGCCCAGATAGGCCGCCTTCACCCGCGGATCATCGAGCATCTGACGCGCCTGGCCCTGCATGGTGATCAGGCCCGATTCCATCACGTAGCCGCGATGCGCCGCCTCCAGCGCCAGCTTGGCGTTCTGCTCCACCAGCAGGATCGTGATGCCCTGAGCCGATACATTGCGGATCACCTCGAAGATCTTTTCCACCATGATCGGCGACAGGCCCATCGATGGCTCGTCCAGCAACAGCAGCTTGGGATGACTCATCAGCGCGCGCGCCATCGCCAGCATCTGCTGCTCGCCACCAGAGAGCGTGCCGGCCATCTGCGCGGCACGCTCCTTCAGGCGCGGGAAGACCGCGAACCACTTGTCGATGTCGGCCGCGATCTGGCCCTTGTCATCGCTGGTGTAGGCGCCCATGAGCAGGTTTTCGTGGATGCTCATGCGCGTGAAGACACCACGCCCTTCCGGCACCATCGCCAGCTTGTCCTTGACCAGCTCGAAGGACTTCTTGCCCTTCAAGGGATTGCCCAGGTATTCGATATGACCTTCGACTCGGCTGGCCGGCAGCGTGCCGGTGATGGCCTTCAGCGTCGTGGTCTTGCCGGCGCCGTTGGCGCCGATCAGCGTCACCAGTTCGCCTTCGTTGACTTCCAGGGCGATGCCCTTGACGGCCTGGATGCCGCCGTAGGCCACCGAGAGGCCTTCTACTTTAAGAATATTCGTTGTCATGTCTTGT
>JAFAMT010000484.1 GCA_019233085.1 Herbaspirillum sp. | reverse complement strand
CGCCCACGTAGGTGAAGGCCAGTTCGGCGCCTTCGCGCTTGCACGCCTGGGCGATGCCGTAGGCGATGGAACGGTTGGACAGCAAGCCGGTGATCAGAATTTTTTTGCCTTGCAGAAATGCCATGATGACTCCGTATGGTCCGCCGCATCCTGCGTAGGGCCGCCTGGCAGGCGGGCGCGCGGGGCGGCCGATGGTGATGGCGGTGGCCGCATCGTGCGGCCACCGCGCTGGAACAGACCCGGATTGTAGGGGCTTGCGGCAGGCGCGGCAACCTCTGGCCAGCGGCCGGGGGCGCAGCAGCCTGCTGAGCTTAGTCGTTTTAATTGCTTCCCTGTAATCGTTCCTCTATTTACAATGCCCCGGAATAAAATCGTTTCCAGGCCGGTGGGCACGGGACTTGCCTGCCACCAGACATCAACGCCCGCGACAGCGCAGACAGACAACCGCATGGTCAAGACCCTGAAGCCTTTCAAGTTGCTTTTCTCCAGCCTGCTGGCCGCGATCCTGGCCCATGCAGGCCCGGCCAGCGCCGAGTACGCGTTTTCCCTCTACGACACGCCCAAGTATCCGGCCGGCTTCAGCCATTTCGACTACGTCAACCCGGATGCGCCCAAGCGAGGCACGCTTTACCTGGCCAATCCTGACCGCCGCACCAGCTTCGACAAGTTCAATCCCTTCTCGCTCAAGGGCGTGGCCGCAGCCGGGATAGACCAGTTCATGTTCGAGACGCTGGCCGTGGGCTCGTCCGACGAGGTGGCCTCCATGTATGGCCTCTTGGCCGACGACATGGTGCTGGCGCCGGACAGCCGTTCCATGCGCTTCCACCTGAACCCCAAGGCGCGCTTCAACAATGGCGACGCCGTAACGGCGGCCGACGTCAAGTATTCCTTCGATACCTTGATCGAAAAGGGCGCGCCGCAGTTCAAGTCGCTCTTCGGCGATGTGGCGCGTTGCGTGGTGGTCGATGACAGCACGGTGCGCTTCGACTTCAAGAGCGATAACCGCGAGCTGCCCCTGATCGTTGGGGGGCTACCGGTGTTTTCGCGCAAGTGGGCGGCGGGCACGCCTTTCGATCGCATCCAGCTGACCGCACCCATTGCCAGCGGACCCTATGCCATCGAAAGCTATGACCTGGGGCGCAGCATCACCTACCGGCGTCGCGCCGACTACTGGGGCAACGACGTGCCGGCGCGCAAGGGCATGTACAACTTCGCGCGCATCGTCTATCGCTTCTACAAGGATGACCTGGCCCGGCTGGAAGCCTTCAAGGCCGGCGAATTCGATGTCGTGGTCGAGTACAGCGCCAAGAACTGGGCGCGTGGCTATACCGGCCCCAAGTTCAGCAATGGCGAGATCGTCAAGAAAGCCTTCCCGCATCACAACGGCGCCAACAGCCAGGGCTTCGTGATGAACCTGCGCCGCCCCCAGTTCCAGGATGTGCGGGTACGCCAGGCACTGGGCCTGGCGCTGGACTTCGAGTGGATGAACCGCCAGCTGTTCTATAACCAGTACACGCGCCTCGATTCCTACTTCGCCAATTCCGAACTCGCCGCCACCGGGGCTCCCTCGGAGGCCGAGCAGCAACTGCTCCAGCCGTTCAAGGGGCAGTTGCCCGCTGCCGTATTCGGTCCGGTGATCAAGCCGCCCAACACCAATCCCCCCGGCTCGCTGCGTGCCAACCTGCTGCAGGCGCGCCAGCTCTTCGCCGAGGCCGGATGGCACTACCGCGATGGCGCCCTGCGCAATGACAGAGGCGATATCTTCCAGCTCGAAATTCTGGACGACCAGCCTTCGATGTCACGCGTCATCGGCATCTATGTGCGCAACCTGGAAAAGCTGGGTGTGCGGGTCAACCAGCGGGTGGTGGACTTTGCGCTGGCGCAGAAGCTGCTGGAGAACTTCGAGTTCGACATGACCAGCCTGGCCATTCCGGCCTCCAACAGTCCGGGCAGCGAGATGTTCGACATCTACGGTTCCAGGTCGGCCAACGAGCCCGGCTCCAACAACGTATGGGGCCTGAAGAACGCTGCCGTGGACCAGTTGCTGGCCAAGATCGTGGCCGCGCGCTCGCGCGCCGAACTGGTCACGGCCACCCATGCGCTGGACCGGGTCTTGCTGAACCTGTACATCACGGTGCCGCACTGGTATTCGGGCACGCACCGCATGGCCTACCGCAACCGCTTCGGCATCCCCGCCACCCTGCCGCTGTACTACGAGGCCAATCCCTACGTGGTCAGCATGTGGTGGGAAGAGAAGCCGCGCTGATGAACGCGCCGGACAGGGCTGGCGTATCACCGATCAAGCTGACGAGAAAGCATCCGCAATGAATATCTGGGTCTACATACTCAAGCGCATCCTGTTGATGGTGCCTACGCTGCTGGGCGTGATCGCGATCACCTTCGCGGTGATCCAGTTCGTGCCCGGCGGGCCGGTGGAGCAGATGGTGCAGGAGCTGCGCGGTCGCGCCGGCGTGCACGAGTCGGCCGGAGGTGGCGGCAGCTACCGTGGCCGGCAGGGTATCGACGCCGAGCGTGTCAACGAGATCAAGGCCCTGTACGGCTTCGACAAGCCGCCGCTGCAACGCTTCGTGCTCATGCTCAAGGGTTTCGCCACCTTCGACCTGGGCAAGAGCTTCTACCATCACGGCGACGTCTGGGAACTGGTCAAGTCCAAGATGCCGGTGTCGATCACCATCGGCCTGTGGACCTTCTTCATCACCTACCTGATCTCGGTGCCGCTGGGTATTGCCAAGGCGGTTCGGGAGGGCAGCCGCTTCGATTCGATGACCAGTGCCGCGGTGCTGGTAGGTTATTCCATTCCCGGCTTCGTGCTGGGGGTGTTCCTGCTGGTGATGTTCGGTGGCGGCAGCTTCCTGCAGTGGTTCCCGCTGCGCGGGCTGACCTCGGACAACTGGGAGCAATTGAGCTGGTTTGGCAAGATCACCGACTACCTTTGGCACATCACCTTGCCGGTCGTCGCCTCGGTGGCCGGTTCCTTCGCCACCATGACCATGCTGACCAAGAACACCTTCCTGGAAGAGATCCGCAAGCAATACGTGCTGACCGCCCGCGCCAAGGGCCTCTCGGAGCGGCGCGTGCTATACAAGCATGTCTTTCGCAATGCCCTCATCCCGCTGGTGACGGGCTTCCCGGCGGCCTTCATCGGCGCCTTCTTCGCCGGCAGCCTGCTCATCGAGACGCTGTTTTCGCTCGACGGCCTGGGCTTGCTCTCCTATGAATCGGTGATCCGCCGCGATTATCCGGTGGTCATGGGCACCTTGTACCTGTTCACCCTGATCGGCCTGGTGGTCAAGCTGCTGGGCGACCTGTGCTACGTCTGGGTCGATCCGCGCGTGCAATTCGAAAGCCTTGCCAAATGAGCGCCATGACGACCTCCACCTCGCCGTCGGCCACCACCTCGATCTCTCCGGGACGCCGCATCTGGCTGCGTTTTCGCGCCAGCCGTACTGGCTACTGGAGCCTGCTGATCTTTTCCGTGCTGTTTGTCGTCAGCCTGGGCGCCGAGCTGATCTCCAATGACAAGCCGCTGGTGGCCCGCTACCAGGGCCAGCTCATCTTCCCGATGTTCAGCGACTATTCCGACAAGAGCTTCGGCGGCGACTTCGATACGCCCGCCGATTACCTCGACCCGTTCATCCAGGCGCAGTTCAGCAAGGATGGCAACTGGGCGCTCTATCCATTGAACCGCTACAACCACGAGACGCTGAACTACTTCGCCAAGTCGCCCAATCCGGCGCCGCCCTCGGCCGACAACTGGCTGGGCACCGACGACCGCGGCCGCGATGTGTTCGCGCGCCTGTTGTACGGCTTCCGCCTGTCGGTGTTGTTCGGCATCGCGCTGACCATCATCGGCGTGGTGCTGGGTGTGCTGGCCGGCGCGGTGCAGGGTTACTTTGCCGGCCGCACCGACCTGCTGATCCAGCGCCTGCTGGAAATCTGGGGCTCGATGCCGGAGCTGTACCTGTTGATCATCTTCTTTTCCATCTTCCAGCCCAGCCTGCTGGTGCTGCTGCTCCTGCTGGCGGCCTTCGGCTGGATGGGCCTGGCCGACTACGTGCGCGCCGATTTCCTGCGTAACCGCAATCTTGAATACGTGCAGGCGGCGCGCGCATTGGGGCTATCCAACCGCCAGATCATCTGGCGCCATGTGCTGCCCAACAGCATGACGACTGTGGTGACCTTCCTGCCCTTCCGAATGAGTGCGTCCATCCTGGCGCTGACCAGCCTGGACTTCCTCGGGCTGGGCGTGCCGCCGTCCACTCCCAGCCTGGGCGAGCTACTGTCGCAGGGCAAGAACAACCTGGATGCCTGGTGGATCGCGCTGTCGACCTTCCTGGTCCTGACTGTGATGCTGCTGCTGTTGACCAATATCGGCGATGCCCTGCGCAATGCCCTGGATGTGAGGAAGAAGGCATGAGCGCGCCCCTGCTGGAAGTGAAGGACCTGACGGTGCGCTTCGGCGACGCCGTGGTGGTGGACCGCGTCAGTTTTTCCATCGCCCCTGGCGAGAAGTTCGCGCTGGTGGGGGAGTCGGGTTCCGGCAAGACCGTCTCTTCGCTGGCCGTGCTGCAACTGAACCAGGATGCGCGCTATGAAGGCAGCATCCTGCTGGATGGCCAGGACGTACTGCAAAAGAGCGAGCGCCAGATGCAGCAGGTGCGCGGCAACGACGTGGCGATGATCTTCCAGGAGCCGATGACGGCCCTGAACCCGCTCTTCACCATCGGCAACCAGATCGCCGAGGTGTTGATGCACCACGAAGGCATCGATGCCCGCGAGGCCGCCAGGCGTGCCGTGGCCTTGCTGGACAAGACCGGCATCCCCGAGCCGGCGCGGCGGGCGCTGTCCTATCCGCACGAGCTCTCCGGCGGTCAGCGCCAGCGCGCCATGATCGCCATGGCGCTGGCCTGCAAACCAAAACTGCTGATTGCCGATGAACCCACCACGG
>JAFAMT010000398.1 GCA_019233085.1 Herbaspirillum sp. | reverse complement strand
GATGGCCGGTCGCCGCTCCAGGCTTGCACGAGTTGCCCTGCCCGCCCTTCCCGTTTAAGCTCGCGCAGTTCAACAAGGAGCAAAGATGGGACACCGACTTTCCAGGATCGCCACCCGCACCGGCGACGATGGCAGCACCGGCCTGGGCGATGGCAGCCGGGTAGGCAAGGACAACCTGCGCATCCAGGCGCTGGGCGATGTGGACGAACTCAATTCGCAGCTGGGCCTGCTGCTGTGCGAGACGCTGCCCGAGGCACTGCGCGAGGAGCTGGTCTCGATCCAGCATGACCTCTTCGACCTGGGCGGCGAGCTGTGCATTCCCGGTTACGTGGTGCTGGGCGATGCGCACCTGGCGCGCGTGGATGCCCTGCTGGAAAAATATAACGCCACCCTGCCCCCGCTGAAGGAATTCATCCTCCCCGGCGGCGCACGCACGGCCGCGCTGGCGCATGTGTGCCGCACGGTATGCCGACGCGCCGAGCGCAGCGTGGTCATGCTGGAGAAGGCCGAGGCCGGCGTGAATGCGCCGGCGCGGCAATATCTGAACCGTCTCTCCGACCTGTGCTTCGTGCTGGCGCGGGTGCTCAACCGCGCGGTGGGTGGGCAGGATGTGCTGTGGCAGAAGGGGCGGGAGCGTTAAGGATCTTCATCGCGCTGCGTGGCCGTGGGGCCACCGGGAAGAGGCGCGCGAAACCGGCTAACTCCGGTTTGACGAGCGCGGTAAGCCTCATTCTCCTTGACCGACCGGGGCGCTCTTCATGTCATCGGCAAATTTGCGCATCAGTCGTACCAGATCCGCGACGTCCTGCTCCTCCCAATGCCGGAAGATGGCTTCCCCCATCTTCTTTCTGGCCTGATCGACCTTGTCGGTCATGGCCTTTCCGCTTTTCGTGATGACCGCCATTTTCACCCGACGGTCCTTCACGCCCTCCTGCCGTTGAACCAGTCCCGAGCTTTCCAGCTTGGCGATTTGCCGGCTCACGGTCGTATGGTCCCGGCCGACCCGATCGGCCAGCTCCACCACGCCAATCGGACCAAGTCGTTCCACCAGCACGAGCAAGGGAAAGAGTGCCCTCTCCAACGTGATGTCTGCTGCGCGAATCATCTCTTCGTCACGTTGCGGGCGATTCATCTCTCCCACGATTTCGACCAGTGCGTTGTGCAATTCGCGAAGCTGAGCGGTTTTATGTGTATTTTGCACGGTTTTTATTGATACGTATTTTCCTCGAACCCAATATGTGCATATTACACATATGGAGGTTTGAATGACAGAACAGCTTTCGACCGACGTCCTGATCTGCGGCGCAGGAGCGGCCGGACTTACTCTTGCGATTGATCTTGCCAGGCGCGGCGTAGCGTTTCGCCTGGTCGAGAAAATGAACGAGCCATTTCGTGGGTCTCGCGGCAAAGGCATCCAGCCAAGAACGCAGGAAATATTCAAGGATCTGGGCATTCTCGACCGTATCGTCGCAGCCGGCGGAGATTATCCGAAGGAACGGCTCTACCGCAGTGACGGATCGTATGTCGATTCCAGGATCACGGAACACGTCGATCCGACACCGTCAGAACCATTCCAGCAGCCCTTGATGGTACCGCAGTTCCTGACAGAGGCCATACTGCGGGAGCGGCTTGCGGAGTTCGGACACTGGCCGGAATATGGCACCGAAGTGATCGGCCTGGAGCAAGATGGGGACGGCGTTACCGCCAGCCTCCAGCGCAAGGGCGTCACCGAGCACCTGCGGGCCCGCTGGCTGGTGGGTGCCGATGGCGGAAGAAGCTTTGTGCGACATTCCCTCCAGGTCGGCTTCCCGGGAAAGACCCTCGGCGTTCGCGCCATCGTGGCCGATGTCGCCCTGACCGGACTTTCGCGCGACGCATGGCACCGTTTCGGCGATGGCGACATGTCGCGCCAGATCTTCCTGTGCCCACTGGCGGGTACCGATATGTTCCAGATCCAGGGCCCCATTCCGATGGAAGGCGATATCGACCTCTCCGCCACCGGGCTCGGACAACTGGTCGCAGAGCGCACCGGGCGCGATGACATCCACATTCATGACGTCTCCTGGGCATCGGCCTATACGATGAACGCCCGGCTGGCCGACCAATACCGGGTAGGCCAAGTCATGCTGATCGGTGACGCTGCGCATATCCACCCTCCCACTGGCGGGCAAGGCCTCAATACCAGTGTGCAGGACGCATACAACCTGGGCTGGAAGATCGCTGCGGTCATCGATGGCGCGCCCGAGGTCCTGCTTGATAGCTACGAAGAAGAACGACGCCCGATAGCGGCGGAGATGCTCGGGCTGGCCACCCGCTTGCTCCATACACAGCATCGGGATGGAATACGCAGAGGCCGCGAGGTCAAGCAGCTTGATATTGCCTATTCCGGTTCGTCACTGGCGCTGGAAGTACCGGCGAGAAACGGCGAACTCTTCGCCGGCGACCGCGCCCCCGATGCTCATCTTCTGGGCGCATCGGGACAGCCGCGCCACCTGTTCGATCTGCTGCAGGGCCCTCACTGGACCTTGATCGGATACCAGGTAGCGCACCGGGACGGCGTGCCACCGCGAAGAGGTTTGCACATACACACGTTCGGCACACGTGGCGATGTGATCGATGCACACGGCCATTTCCGCGCGGCCTACGATGTGGAGGAAGGCAGCTGGGTGTTGATCCGCCCTGACGGATATATCGGCGCCATCGTGGAAGAGGCATCGACCGAGCTGCTGGAGGACTATCTCACGCGCGCGGGATTGCCGGCCACGTCGGCCACGCCGGCCACACACTGATCCCGTCGCGCCAGTCCATCCCGACAGCGGGAATTGCACTGGAGTTGCAACGCCCGCCTGACGAATCGCAGCGGCAGGCTGCAAGGGCCAAGGACCAACGACCGCGACCTCAGCCGTTGTTGACCACCAGCTTAGGCTGGTCCTTGCCGAAGCGCTGCACGATGGACTCGGCGATACCGCTCGCGTCCAGCCCGCATTGGGCCAGCAATTGATGGGCATCGCCATGGTCGATGAAGCGGTCCGGCAGGCCCAGGTGCAATACCGGCTTGTTGATGCCGGCTGCCGCCAGCGCCTCGGAGACGGCCGCACCGGCGCCGCCCATGATGCAACCCTCTTCCACCGTCACCAGCGCGTCGTGCGAGGCGGCCAGCTGCTTGACCAGTTCCACATCCAGCGGCTTGATGAAGCGCATGTTGGCGACCGTGGCATTGAGCTTCTCGCCCGCACCCACGGCCGGGGCCAGCATGCTGCCGAAGGCCAGGATGGCGACATCCTTGCCGTTGCGGCGGATCTCGCCACGGCCCAGGGGCAGGGTGTCCAGCGTCTTCTCGACGACGGCGCCGACGCCGGCGCCACGCGGGTAACGCACCGCCGCAGGGCCCGGATACTGGTAGGCGGTGGAGAGCATCTTGCGGCACTCGTCCTCGTCGGCGGCGGCCATCACCACCATGTTGGGAATACAGCGCAGGAAGGCCAGGTCGTAGTTGCCGGCGTGGGTGGCACCATCGGCGCCGACCAGGCCGGCGCGGTCCAGCGCGAAGGTCACGTCCAGGTTCTGCAGCGCCACGTCGTGGATCAGCTGGTCGTAGGCACGTTGCAGGAAGGTCGAGTAGATCGCCACCACCGGCTTCAAGCCTTCACAGGCCAGGCCGGCAGCGAAGGTCACCGCGTGCTGTTCGGCGATGCCCACGTCGTAGTAGCGCTTGGGGAATTTCTTTTCGAAGACCACCATGCCCGAGCCTTCGCGCATGGCCGGGGTGATGCCCACCAGCTTCTCGTCGGCGGCGCCCATGTCGCACAGCCATTCGCCGAAGACCTGGGTGTAGGTCAGCTTGCCGCCGGCGCTGGGCTTGATGCCTTCGCTGGGATTGAACTTGCCGGGACCGTGGTAGAGCACCGGGTCGGCCTCGGCCAGCTTGTAGCCCTGGCCCTTCTTGGTCACTACGTGCAGGAATTGCGGGCCCTTCAGTTGCTTCAGGTTCTGCAGGGTGGGGATCAGCGAATCGAGGTCGTGGCCGTCGATGGGGCCGATGTAGTTGAAGCCGAATTCCTCGAACATGGTGGCCGGGACCACCATGCCCTTGGCATGCTCTTCCAGGCGCTTGGCCAGTTCCAGCACGGGACCGGGCAGCACCGACTTGCCCACGTCGCGCGCACGGGCGTAGAACTTGCCCGACATCAGGCGGGCCAGGTAGCGGTTCAGCGCGCCCACCGGCGGCGAGATCGACATGTCGTTGTCGTTGAGGATGACCAGCAGGTTGATGTCCTCATGCACGCCCGCATTGTTGAGCGCTTCGAAGGCCATGCCGGCGGTCATGGCACCGTCGCCGATGACGGCGATGGCGTGGCGGTCGGAGCCCTGCGTCTTGGCGCCCAGGGCCATGCCCAGGGCGGCCGAGATCGAGGTCGAGGAGTGCGCGGTGCCGAAGGTGTCGTATTCGCTTTCGATGCGGCGCGGGAAGCCCGAGATGCCTTCCTGCTGGCGCAGCGTGCCCATGCGGTCGCGGCGGCCGGTGAGGATCTTGTGCGGATAGGTCTGGTGGCCGACGTCCCAGACGATGCGATCGTCCGGCGTATTGAAGACGTAGTGCAGCGCGATGGTCAATTCCACCGTGCCCAGGTTGGACGAGAGGTGACCGCCGGTCTTGGACACCGCGTCCAGCAGGAAGCCGCGCAACTCCTCGGCCAGCGGCTTGAGTTGATGGCGGGACAGGCGGCGCAGGTCGGCCGGATCGTTGATGGTATTGAGCAGCATCTGTTGTTACCGTGGTTGGGTCTGAAGGCCGCGCCGTCGCAGTCGTTGCGGCACGCGGTCCGTCTTCATGCCTGGTTCATGTCTTTCGTTGCACGATCAGGTCGGCCAGTTCGCGCAGGCGGCGCGCCTTGTCGCCAAACCCGGCCAGGGCCTGCTGCGCGTTGCCGCGCAGCTTCTCGGCCAATGCCTGCGACTCGGCCAGGCCGAGGATGGAGACATAGGTCGGCTTGTTGTCGGCGGCATCCTTGCCCGCCGTCTTGCCCAGCGTGGCCGAATCGGCGGTGGCGTCGAGGATGTCGTCGACCACCTGGAAGGCCAGGCCGATGGCGCGGGCGTAGTCGTCCAGGGCGGCGCTTTCTTCGGCGCTCAAGGCCTTGCCGCCCAGCGCGCCCAGCAGCACCGCCGCGCGCAGCAGGGCACCGGTCTTGAGGCGGTGCATCTGTTCCAGCTCCGACAGCGACAGTGTCATGCCCACGCTGGCCAGGTCGATGGCCTGGCCACCGCACATGCCCACCGAACCGGAGGCCTGGGCCAGCAGGCTGACCATGCGCAACTGCCGCGCCGGCAGGCCCGCATCCACAGCGGCCGCGGCCAGTTCGGCCTCCAGCGGCGCCGACAGCGTGGCGAAGGCCTGCGCCTGCAGGGCATCACCCACCAGGAGCGCGGTGGCTTCGTCGTACTTCACGTGCACGGTGGGCTTGCCACGGCGCAGGGCGTCGTCATCCATGCAGGGCATGTCGTCATGCACCAGCGAATAGACGTGGATCATCTCCACGGCGGCTGCAGCGCGGTCCAGCAGCGCGCGCGGCGTATCGAAGATCTCGCCGGCGGCATAGACCAGCAGCGGCCGCACGCGCTTGCCGCCATCCATGGCGGTATAGCGCATGGCTTCGTGCAGGCGCGCCGGGACCACCGAGGTCGGCGGCAGGAAACGGTCCAGCACGCCTTCCATGCCAGCCTGCACCTGGCCCATCCAGTCGGCAAAGCCCAGCGAGGTCAAGGCACTGGCGGCCGGGATATGTGCATTCATCAATCGTCTCCGGCGGCAGCGTCGGTGGCCTGGAAGGGCTTGAGCATGTCGCCTTCGAGCAGCTTGACCTGGCTGTCCACCTTGTCCAGTTGGGCGGCGCAGAATTTCACCAGCTCCGAGCCGCGCTTGTAGGCGGCCACGGAGGCTTCCAGCGGCAGTTCGCCGGCTTCCATCTGGGCCACGAGCTGTTCCAGCTCTTGCATGGCTTGCTCGAAGGATGCAGGCGACGCGGCAGAGGCGGCGGTGGCAGAGGTTCTAGGCATATCGACCCATTGAAAAAATCTAACCTGGTATTTTAGAACAAACCGGCGATTCCTAAATCAATTGAGGGCGTGGATTTGCCGAAGCTTTTCGAGCCAGCGACGTAAATTCGGCATAAATACTGGCATTTTGGCCACAAAACCCGGCCCCTTATGGGGGTTTTATGGCATAATCCGCGGTTCTGTCCAAAATTTCCTCTTCATATTATTTGAACATAGGTTTTTGCGGATTTTCTTCCTTAGGTTGGTGCAAATTAATTTGGGGGCGGAAATGTCCGATCTTGCTACTTTTGCCAAATTGGCGCGTTCAAACGCGCAACTTCCCGTCAGCGTCTACTTCGACGACCCGCTCTACCAGCGGGAACTGAAACAACTCTTCCAGCAGGGACCCCGCTATGTCGGCCATGAGCTGATGGTTCCGAATGCCGGCGACTATTCGACCCTGCCGTGGGAGAACGAGGGCCGCATGCTGGTGCGCAATACCCAGGGCATCGAACTGGTGTCCAATGTCTGCCGCCACCGCCAGGCCAAGATGCTCGATGGACGCGGCAATGCCAGCAACATCGTGTGCCCGCTGCATCGCTGGACCTACGATCTGAAGGGCGAACTGATCGGCGCGCCGCATTTCGGCGAGACGCCGTGCATGAACCTGTCCAAGACGCCGCTGCAGAGCTGGAACGGCTTGCTCTTCGAAGCCAATGGCGTCGATATCGCCGCCAAGCTCAAGAACCTGGGCGTGACGAAGGACCTGGATTTTTCCGGCTATCTCTACGACCACACCGAGGTCCACGAGTGCGACTACAACTGGAAGACCTTCATCGAGGTCTACCTGGAGGATTACCACGTCGAGCCCTTCCATCCGGGCCTGGGCAACTTCGTGAGCTGCTCGGACCTGAAGTGGGAGTTCGGCCATGACTACAGCGTCCAGACCGTGGGCGTGAACCACGGCCTGTCCCGCTCGGGCTCGCCCGCCTATGCCAAGTGGCAGGAGAAGCTGCTCAAGTTCTCCAATGGCGAACCGCCCAAGTTCGGCGCGATCTGGCTCACGCTCTATCCCAACATCATGGTGGAGTGGTATCCCAACGTGCTGGTGGTGTCCACGCTCTGGCCGACCGGCCCGCAGAAGACCACCAATGTGGTGGAGTTCTACTATCCGGAAGAGATCGCCCTGTTCGAGCGCGAGCTGGTGGAGGCCGAACGTGCCGCCTACATGGAGACCTGCGTCGAGGACGACGAGATCGCCCAGCGCATGGACGCCGGTCGTCGTATACTCATGGATCGCGGCACCAGTGAAGTCGGTCCCTACCAGTCGCCCATGGAAGACGGCATGCAGCACTTCCACGAGTGGTATCGCACCCGGCTGGACGTGCCGCCAGGCAGCACCACACCATAAACCAGGCCAAGGGCCGTGCAGGGGGAAACCAGGATGCAGGGGCAGCGGCAAGATCATGATGGACGCAGCTTGCGTCGTCACTGTCGTCTCCTCTTCTTCCCTTGCCTGCGCCATGGCGGCCTGGCAGTAGCAGCAACAACAACGACGGCAGCACCGGGTTCCCCCGGCGCTGCCGTTGTGCATTTGCGCCGCCCCCTCTTTCCTCCACCCTCCTTACGCCATCACCGCCATGCAATCGCTCTGGATGCTCGTCGCCTCATTCCTTTTTTCCATCATGGGCGTCTGCGTCAAGCTGGCCAGCGACTACTACACGACCTCCGAGATCGTGCTCTGTCGCGGCCTGATCGGGGTCTGCTTCATCGCGGCCCTGGTGCGCCTGCGCGGCGGCACCTTCCGCACGCCCTTCCCGCGTGACCACCTCATCCGTGGCAGCATCGGCGTGATCTCGTTGTGGATGTGGTTCTATTCGTTCAGCCTCTTGCCCATCGCCACGGCCACCACGCTGAACTACATGTCCTCGATCTGGATCGCCGCCATGCTCTTCGCCGCCGGCTGGTGGCAGGGCAACAAGAAGTTCGAATGGGGCCTGGCCGGCACGGTGCTGCTCAGCTTCATCGGCGTGGCCTTGCTGATGCGGCCCTCGCTCAATGGCGAGCAGTTGCTGGGCGGCGTCATCGCGCTGGTGTCGGGTGTGCTCTCCGCGCTGGTCTACCTGCAGGTGCGCAAGCTGGGCCTGCTGGGGGAACCCGAATATCGCGTGGTGTTCTACTTTTCGTTGACCGGCGTGGTCGCCGGCCTGGTGGGCAATATCGCCACCGGCAAGATCCCGCTGTGGCACGCGCATTCCTGGCGCGGCGCATTGCTGGTGATCATGATAGGCTTGTCGGCGACCACGGCGCAGATCGCCATGACGCGCGCCTACCGGCTCGGCAATACCCTCGTGACGGCCAACCTGCAATACACGGGCATCGTCTTTTCCAGCCTGTTCGGCGTGCTGATCTGGAACGATGCGCCGGGCTGGGTCGGCTGGCTGGGCATCGTGATCATCCTGGCCAGCGGCATCCTGGCCACCTATCACAACCAGCGTCGCAGCCAGAGCGCGGCCAAGAACCTGCCCAAGGTCGATCCGATCGCCACCGAGGTCTGAGCCGGCGCGCCGGCACCGCATCATCGCCTACAAGGAGAACAGCATGACCTACCAAACCCTCATCAGCGCCGCCGAACTGAAGGCGCGCGCGCAATACCCCAAGCTGGTGATCGTCGATTGCCGCCATGACCTGGTCAACCCGGATGCCGGGCGCGATGCCTATGCCGCCGGCCACCTGCCGTCGGCGCGTTTCGCCCATCTCGATGAATTGCTGTCGGGTCCCAAGACCGACGCCGCCGGCCGTTTCCATGGCCGCCATCCGCTGCCCGATCGCCAGCAGTTCGTGCAGGCCATGCGCGCGCTGGGCATCAGCAACGATACCCAGGTGGTGGCCTATGACGGCCACGGCGGCATGTTCGCCGCGCGCCTGTGGTGGCTGCTGCGCTGGGTCGGTCACGCTGACGTGGCCGTCCTCGATGGCGGCGTGGCGGCCTGGCAGGCCCTGGGAGAACCACTGAGCACCGAGACCCCGCCAGCGGCCACTCCCGGCAATCTCCAGGACCTCTCCGCGCTGGTCAAGAGCGTGGATGCCCAGACCCTGCTGGCCAACCTGGCGACACCGACACTGCAGGTGGTCGACGCACGCGCACCGGATCGCTTCCGCGGCGAGAACGAAACGATGGATGCCGTCGGTGGCCACATCCCGGGCGCGAAGAACCGCTTCTTCAAGGATAACCTGCAGGCCGATGGCCGCTTCAAGGATGCCACGCAGCTGCGCCAGGAGTGGCTCGCGATCGTGGGTGATCCCCAGGCCGCGGTCATGCAGTGCGGCTCCGGCGTGACCGCCTGCCACAACCTGCTGGCACTGGAAGTGGCGGGACTGGCCGGCGCCAGCCTCTATCCGGGTTCGTGGAGCGAATGGAGTTCGGACCCGAGCCGTCCGGTGGCCACCGGCAATTGAGGCAAGGCGCGGCGCCGCGCTACTGGTCCGGCGCCGACAAGCCCGCCTCGCGCAGGCGGGCGACAAATGCCTCGACGAACTGCTGTACCATGGCCGGCGCATCACGCCGCCGCAGCAGCGCCACTTCCGACTCGAAGTCGGCATCCTTCAGGGCCGGGAAACTGACGCCGGCCGACAGCGAGATACTGGCCATGCTCTGCGGTACCACGGCGATGCCGAAGCCGGCATTGACCAGGCTGAGCAGGGAATTCTTGCGCGAGGTCGCACGCGCCACGCGCGGGTAGAAACCATGCGCGATGCAGCGCTCGGCCACCAGGTAGCTCAAGCCACCGCGATCACGATGCGGCACCGTCACGAAGAACTCGTCGCGCAACTCGGCGATCTCGATTTCCTGGCGCTGCGCCAGATGATGGTTGGCCGGCACCGCGGCCACCAGGCGCTCGCGGTAGAGCACGGTGGATTCCAGGTTGGGATTGGCGCGCAGGATGGGCAGGCGGGCCAGGCCGATATCGGCACTGCCTTCGACGATCTCGCGGGCCTGGTGCTCGGAGGGCGCTTGCGAGATCTCCAGCGAGATGCCGGGGAAGGCCTTGAGCGCCTCGTTGAGCGTCGGCCCCAGGGGCGCCGACAGCGGCACCGAGCTGGAATGCAGCAGGCGCAGTTCCCCATGCTCACCCTTGCCGATGGTGCGCGCCTGCGCCACGGCGCGATCGAGGTCGAGCAGGATCTTGCGGCTGCGTTCGTAGAAATCCTGGCCGGCCTGGGTCAGTTCGAAATGCTTGGCCTCGCGCTTGAGCAGCACCACATCCAGCACGCCCTCCAGCTCTTTGACCTGGCGGCTCAGCGCCGACTGCGCGATGAACAGCCGCTCCGCGGCGCGCGTATAGCCGCGCGCTTCGACAATCTCGACGAAGTAGCGCAACTGCCGGATGGAAATCATGTCGTCTCCCCTGCCATATCGTTTTGAGATGGCGCGCAGCCTGATTTGATATTGGCGCCGCGCGTCCTGCCAGCCTACATTGACGCCATCCCCCCTGCCCATCCCGGGCGCGGCTCGATGAAAGGATTGATCGTGCTTGAAGACTTGCTGTTATTGCTTGGCCTGCTCGGTGTCGTCGGCAGCATCGGCATGCGCTGGGTGCTGCGAAAGCAGACCGCCGTGACGCCCGTCGAGCCCTTCACCAGCAGCGGGGAATGGCGCGACCAAGCCGGGCGCGCAAGCCCGTCCAGCGGACGTCCCCAGCGCCGGCGCCGCTGCCGCTGAATGAGCGTGGCGCGGGGCGCGGGGCGCGGGCCAAAGCGCGCTATTGTACGCCCGCCACCGCAGCCATGCCATCGGGGCGGCGTGCACCGGCCAGCAGGAGCGGGTTGAGGATCAGCACGATCTGTCCGTCGCCCAGCAGGGTCGCCCCCACCACGCCGGCCAGCGAGGCCAGCTGGGGCCCGACCGGCTTGACCACCACCTCTCGATTGCCGATGACATGATCGACCATGATGGCCATGCGGTCCTCACCGCTCTTGATGAGCAGCGCATAGACCGAAGACGCCGTCGCCGACGGTGCAAGCTCGGCCGGCTCGGGCGCCTCGTCCAGCAGCTCGTGCAAGGGATGCAACGGCAGCGTACGGCCGGCCAGGCTCAGCGTTGCCTGTTCTCGCGCCTGGGCGGCCTGCTCGCCACGCAGCTGCAGGACGCTGTCGATGAGCATGGAAGGAACCGCATAGTGCTGCTGTCCCTGCCGCAGCAGGCAGACATGCTGGACCGCCAGCGATAGCGGCAGGAACAGCGTCAGCGTCACGCCCTGGCCGGGCTGCGACTGCACGGTCATCCAGCCGCCCAGGGCGGCTACCTCGGCGCGCACCACATCCATGCCGATGCCGCGTCCGGCCAGGGCCGACAGGTGCGACGAGGTGCTCAGTCCCGGTGCAAAGATCAATTCGGCCAGGTGCGCCGGGCTGGCGCTGGCCGCGCCCGGCAAGCCCAGTTGCATGGCCTTGCGGCGGATCGCTTCCAGGTCCAGTCCGCGGCCATCGTCGCTGATGCGGATCACGGCTTCGTTACCCTCGTGGCGTGCCGGTACACGCAGCCGGCCTGCCTCCTGCTTGCCCGCAGCCATGCGCTCGGACGCGCCTTCGATGCCGTGCACCGCGGCATTGCGCAGGAGATGTTCCAGCGGCCCCATGAGTCGCTCCAGGATGGCGCGATCGATCTGCAGGCCGCCATCGACCAGATCCAGTTCCAAAGGTTTGCCGGCATCGTTGGCAACCTGACGCACCAGATGCTCCAGGCGCCCCCGGATGCTGTCGAACCTGACCATGCGCGCCGCCATCAGCTCCTGTTGCAGCTCACGCGTATAGCGGGCCTGCTGGCGCAGCCCCTCGCAGGTCTTGCCGACGGAGAGCTGCAGTTGCCGATGACACAGGCTGACTTCATCGAGGTAGTCACTGAGCCTCTGCGTCAGCTCATCCTGCGCGGGCTCCTCGCCGTGGCCGGGATGCATGCGGGCGGTAGTCCGCTGCAACTGTCGCAGTTGCTCCCGCAGTGCCGCAAGATGTTCGCCCATGGCCCGGGAGTCCCGCAGCAGGGCCGCCACTTCGTTCTCCAGGTGCGATCGCGAGATCGCCACCTCGCCGACCTGGTTGAGCAATCTGTCCAAGACGCTGGTCCTGATCCTGACCACCGGCCCGCGCGATTGCGGTGTTCCCTCGCGGGGCGGGGTGTCCAAAGCCACCCGCTGCTCCAGCGCCACGAAGTGATCCTGGGCTTGCCCATACAGGTCGTGCAGGGCGGTCATGTCGACACCGCCGCCCCGCTTCGCTGACGGGTTCCGCAAGACGCTTTCCATCTCGTGCAGGCAATGGCTCAGGCGCAAGGCGCCCACCATGCGCGCGCTGCCCTTGAGGGTGTGCAGCGGGTGCGCCAGGGCATCCAGGGCCAGCGGATCGGAACGCCCGTGCCGGCCAGCCTGCAAGCCGTCACCGATGCTGTCCATGAGCTCCTGGGCCTCTTCCAGGAAGACCGGCAACAGGTCGGCATCGATCAGGTCCTGCGTCGATGTCGCGGACGCGTCGGCGGCGCTGGCCGGCACCGGCGACGGTGGTACCGATGGGGGCGATGCCCGGTCCTGCTCCACCATGAGGGTGATCGCGGCGACGGCCTGCTCCAGGATATCGAGTTCACCGACGTCGATAGCTGCCTCGTTGTGCTGCAATTGTTCCAGTCGCTGGAGCACCGTGGCACAGGCCTCTTCCAGCTGGCGGGCATGGACGCTGCGGGCGTAATCACGCACGGCCACCAGCGAGCGCAGGTACAAGGCCGGCGCCGCGCAGCGCACGCCGCTCTCGATCCGGGCGCGCCAGCTGCTGCCCTGCTGCCGCACGATCTTCAGCAAGGGACGCACGGTGTCTTGCAGGGAGGCAGAGAGCAGGTCGGCGGGGCTAACGGGGATAGTGGGGATAGAGGGGATAGAAGGCATCGCGGGCTCGTTGGAAAGCGGGAAATTCATCGCATGCCGTGCCGGGGCAAACTCAGGAGACCGTCACACGGAAGCGCGAGACCGAGCTCTCCAGCTGCTGGGCGGCCCCCCACAGGTCTTCGTAGAGCGCCGAGACCTGTTCACGACTTTGCTCGATCATGTCGTTCTCGGCCAGGATGCCCTGGATCTGCTGGGCCACGCCATTGGCCGAGACAGCCTGTCTACGGGTGGAGGTTGCCATGCCCTCGATGAGCTCGGCCAGCTTGTTGGAGACACTGCGGATATCGGCCAGCGCGTCGCCGGCGGCGTCCGAGAGCACGGCGCCGTCGGTGACGCCGGCGGTCGACCGCTCCATGGCCATCACCACGTCGCGGGTATCGGCCTGGATCATGCGCACGAGGGCGCCGATCTCGCGGGTGGCGGCGCTGGAGCGTTCGGCCAGGTGCTGGACCTCCTCGGCCACCACCGAAAAGCCGCGCCCGGCCTCGCCGGCCGAAGCCGCCTGGATGGCGGCATTGAGGGCCAGCACATTGGTGCGCTCGGTGATGTCGGAGATGAGCTCGGTGATCTCGCCGATCATCTGCGAGGATTGGCCCAGGCGGGTGATGCGGCTGGAGGTTTCCTGGATCTGCTGGCCGATGCCATCCATGGCCTTGACCGCATCCTCCACCGCCCGCGCGCCCCGCTCGGCCACCACCACCGAATGGCGGGCCACCTCGGCGGACTCGTCGGCCGATATCGACACGTCGGTGATTTCTCCCGACATCTCCAGCATCGACTGGGCAATGCGCTGGATGCGCCGGGCCTGCGCACGTGCGGCCGCCCCCAGTTCGGTCGTGGTATCGCGTACCTGCTCGGAACTGACCGCCACCTTGGAGGCCATCTGGGTCACCTGCTCCACCAGTGCACGCAGGGCCTCGACGGTGTAGTTGACGGAGTCGGCAATGGTGCCGGTGATGTCGTCGGAGACCGTGGTATGGACCGTGAGGTCGCCATCGGCGACCTTTTGCAGCTCGTTCATCAGGCGCAGGATGGCGGTCTGGGTCAGGTGATTGGCGCGCATGGCCTTCTCTTCCTCCTGCTGCGCCAGCTGACGCTGCAACTCCGCCAGCCGGTGACGTTCCTCGGCGGCGGCGGCGTTGTCGCGGCTGGCCTGCAACTGCAACAGCGCGATGCCGATGGCGCTGAGCAGGGCCGTGATTATCGTCGCCAGCATGGCCCAGAAGGTCCAGGAGCGCGATTTGAGGGCGATGCGGTAGTGCTCCTGCAACTCGGTGAGATTGCGCTTCAAGGTCTCGTTCTCGACAAAGACCAGTTGCTCGGACTGCTTGGCGGCGATGAAATTCTGCAGGTTGCCGAGGATGCCGGCAATCTGCGGCTGGTATTTTCCGAACACCACTTCCAGCCGTTGCAGCTTCTCGCGCATGTCTGCGTCGGTGGCCGCGCGCAGGCGCAGCATCTCGTTGCCCTTGAGCAGGCTGGTCAACAGGTCGCCGAATGCGGTGATGTCCTTGCCCAGCATGAAGGCGGTCTCCGGATTGACGCCCTCGGAGGTCAGGAATTCGTTGGAGCTGCGCCCCAGGCGCAGGCTCAGCATCACCAGTTGGCTGGCCGCCGTCATTTCCTGCGGGGTGGGTCGGCCCTGGGATTGCAGCATGGTGATCTGCTCGCTCAGGTCCAGCATCTGCGGCAGCAGCTGGTTCAACTGCCGCAGGGTGGTACCGAAACCGGTCAGCTCCTTTTCCAGCCGCAAGATGGTGTCGGCGGCCTGGTCGGTGCGGCGCCAGAGGCGCGCCACGTTTTCCAGGGCTGGCTTGATCGCCGTGTCGGAGGGCTCGATGGTATTGCCCTGGTAGGGGCCGCCACTGGTGAGCAGCAGCAGGCCGCGATTGAACTCGCTACGACTCTGGGACAGCTGGATGAATGCCTCGGGATTGCCCTGGATGGCATTGGGGACAGCCTTGCCGATCCGCTGCGAGTGCATGACCAGGTCGGAGGCGAGATTGGTCTGCAAGGTGGCCAGGATGTAGATGCGCGAGCCCAGCCAGAGGAACAGGAACAACGCCGTCAGGGACAAGGACAGCAGCGCCAGCAGCAGCCGCGTCTGGGTGCGCAGGGAAAACCGGTTGATGTAAGGCAGCCGCATACGGCGCACCTGTGCCGCAGCCGGATCGGCTTTCTTCGATAGCGGCTTCAAGCGCGATTGCATTGCGATGTTCCCATCCTTCTTCTCTTTTACTGGAGCCGGTCCGACTGATCCTTCTGGTGGGATCGCCCGGTACCTCTGTTGCTGGCGGCTAGCGCCCGATCTGCAGGAATTCCGGATCCTGGCTCAGATGCGCCAGGTCCAGCTCCGCCCAGAGTTGGCCGCCCTTGTCTTTATAACGCCCGATCATGCCAGGCAAATCAATTTCGGTCTCGTTATTGTTCGAGATTAGTGACATTTCTGAGATGTCCCGCAAGCCCCGCACTTGCGACACCAGCAAGCCGCATTGCGGGGCCAGGCTGGATGCCATGACCAGCACGTGGCTGTCCGAACCGAGTGGCAGCAGCGGCGCACCCGCCATGGCGGCCAGATCGGCCACACCGACCAGGTTGCCGCGCAGGTTGAGCAAGCCACGGAACCAGGGCCGGGTCGACGGCACGTGGGTGAGCCGCTGCTGACGCAAGGGCAGGATCTCGCCGGCCTGGTCAAGCGCGATCAGGCAGGCATGCGCGCCGATGCATACGGCAAGGCGGCGGGCCGGCAGGCTGTCGGCGGCGCGAGCGGCCATGCGTGCCAGCAGCGAAGCCTGGAAAGCCTGCAAGTCCTCGCCCGCAGGCATGCGCAGCGTATCGCCCAGCACGGGCGGCTGCGCGTCGATCACGAAATCCTTCGATTGGGGCATGCCTGGCTCTTGGAACAGGAAAATGGCGTCGGAGGCTGCCTTCCAGCGGGAGCCGCTTTGTGGGGAAGACCTGCCTGATTCTGACAATCCTCGATTTTACGCAGAAACAGGAGAAAATTTCCCACTGGAAATTACTTCGCCAGGCGACTATCAAGAAGTGATGGAGAAATGCGACGCAAGACGCAGCATTTGATATAAATCAAATACCGGATTTGAGGAAAAGAGAGGGGAGGCATGGCGTACCCGCGAGAAGACGGGAAACGCCATCGGGACCTGCGGATGCCATGTTTCGCACCCGGCAGGAAATTCAACGGTCGCTCAGATCGCGACCATTTCGAAGTCTTCCTTGCGGGCGCCGCATTCCGGGCAGGTCCAGTTGATGGGCACGTCGTCCCAGCGGGTACCGGGCGCGATACCTTCTTCCGGCAGGCCTGCTTCTTCGTCATAGATCCAACCACAGATGAGGCACATCCAGGTTTTGAATTCGGTTTGGCTGCTTTTGCTATCGGTCACGGCTGACAATCCCTAAAATCAATCAAGTAAAATGCTAAGTCAGCTATCTTAATCTACTCGACGTGCAAAACCAAACTCCTCCTCTCATCCTGAGCTTCGGCGCCGCCGACCCGGTCGGCGCCACCGGCATCCAGGCCGATCTCGCCACCTATGCAGCCATGGGCTGCCATGGCCTGTCGGTCGTGACCGCCCTGCTCATCGGCGATACCGCCCGCGTGGAAGATGCGCAGATCGTTGAAGTCGACTGGGTAGCCGACCAGGCCCGCGTGATCCTCGAAGACATGGCCATCGCCGCCTTCAAGGTGGGGGCCGTCGGCAGCATCGAGAACATCTCGGTGATTGCCGAGATCGTCTCCGACTACCCGGACGTGCCACTGATCCTGGATCCCTTCACCAGCGCCCTGGCCAACCAGGAGGACGAGGACGACCGCCTCATCGCCATCCGCGAACTGCTCATCCCGCAAGCCACCGTGCTGGTCGCCTCGGCGGGCGAACTGACCCGGCTGGCGGAGACCTGGCGCGAACCCGTGCCGGGCGACACCCTGATGCTGGACGCCATGCGCATCATCGAAATGGGGTGCGAATACCTGCTGGTGACCAATACCCAGACCGATCTGCAGGAAATCGCCAATTCCCTCTTCGACGAATCCGGCCTGGTGCGCCAGGACGCCTGGCAGCGCCTGCCCGGCTCCTTTGTCGGTGCCGGCACCACCCTCTCGGCGGCCATGGCAGCCATGCTGGCCAATGGCCTGGAGGTGCCGCTGGCGGCTTCCGAGGCGCAGGAGTTCACCCTGGCGGCGCTGGCCAATGCCCAGCGCTTCGGCATGGGCAAGCTGGTGCCCGATCGCTATTTCTGGGCGCGCGAGTCCGAAGATCCCGAGGATCTGGACGCGCCCCCTTCCCTCAACTGAACCGATACTCGATTCCTTCCTCAGCAGCCCATGACCAAGACCAATGCTTCGCTCTTCGCCCGCGCCCAACAAAGCACGCCGGGCGGTGTCAATTCCCCGGTACGCGCCTTCCGCTCGGTAGG
>JAFAMT010000489.1 GCA_019233085.1 Herbaspirillum sp. | reverse complement strand
GAGGGATCGATCTTGCCATCGGGCGGTGAGCCATAATTGACCCCGTTGCCGGCGGCGTTGTTGGTCCCCAGGTCGAGGTCGAAGGTGCGCTCGATCGAGGTGCGTGTGGTCGGCGCGGGGAGCCCCAGTCCCGTGTAGAACGGATTCGCCCCAGACGCATAGAAGGGGTCCATCTGGTTGGTAATGCCGTGCAGCGGCATATCGATCGCGAACACCACGAATCCCGCGCTGGCGAAGGAATCCGCCATGGCAAGCGCGTCCTCGCGACTGCGCGTGAGGCCATGCGCGACGATGGCGACCGGCCAGCCCGCCGGCGGCGGCCCGCTGGCGTTCGGCACCGAGACCAGCACCGGAATCTGCAGCATCTCGGTGGCGACCGGCTCCGGGTTGAAGCGCGTCAGCGCCGTGCTCTTGCCGTCGAGCGGCGAGGGTTTCCCCTGCCAGTTGGCCGTGAGCGGAGCGCTGCGACTCAGGTAGTACGGGACCATCGTGACCCCGACGCAGACATCGGCGGCGTGGAGCGGGGAAGCAGCCTTGAGCTGTGGCGGACAGTTCACCTGGATGGCCTGTGGCGCGGCCAGCTGCTCCACCACCGCCATGGTGTCGCCGATCGACTGCGTGCTGAAGCTGAAGGACAGCACGACATTGGCCGGGTTGAGGTGGACCGCTCCCGCGATCTGCAGGTGCGCGCCCGTCAGCAGGCAGACGTCATAGAGCGTTGCGTTGGATTGCAGCGATGAGCAGGTGGGCAGCGCCGCCTTGATCGTCGCGTAGTCGGTGTCCGGCACCGCGGGTTGCCCGGCAGCGTCCGTGATCGCGTTCGTGAGCAGGACGAGATAGCCGTTGTCGCTGAGTCCCGTGCTGGGAACGAGCGGATGGAGCGGGGTGATCTCGAGGATGCTCGCGCCCACCACCTGGTCGGCGGCGACGTTGACCGAGTAATCGGTGCCCGGGATCAGCGGCCGCACCACACCCGTCGTCGCGCGGGTCTTGTTGTCGATCGTGACCTGCAGCACGGTGACCGCGCCGGGCGCGGCGAGGGTCTTCGGGTCGAGCGCCCCACCGAAATAGGCGCGGATCACCCCGGTCGTCGAGAAACCATCCAGGTTATTGAGCGCCGTCGTGACCGAGGGATACAGCGATGTGGTGAGAGGGATATTCAGGGTGCCCGCGGTCGACCCGGCAAAATACAGATCGGTTGGATAGGGCAGCTGGCCGGTCGTCAGGTTGAAAAGCGCCGTGCTGCTGGTCGGCTGCGCCGGCGGCGTCGAGCCGCCCGGGTTGCCGTTGAGGAGGGTGAGATCCGCCTGACCGGTGGCGGTTCCGTAACCGGTGTTGCCGCAGCCGCCGGCGAGCACCAGGACACCCGAGACCACTCCCGCGGCTATGAGTCTTTTCATATCCCTCGTCGCTCCTCGACCCCGGCGCGCACGAGTCAGGCGCGCTCCCGGGCGGTGTTCTGCTGTGGTTCGCGAGCCATCTGAGTTCTTGTGGCTCACCGGCCGCGACCCCCCTGATGCCGGTGCTGCTCGAGCGCTGTTGAACGAGCCAAGCTAGAGTACGCTCACGGCCAGAACAGTGGCAAGGTGCGGCCGGGAAAGGACCGAGGGCGCGCTTGGCGTTGGGTGGCAAGTCGAAGCGCAGCTCAGCAAGCCCGGTGCGAGGGGCACAGCGCTCGCGCGTGCTGCGCATCATCGGCGGAACGTGGCGCGCCCGGAAGCTGCGTTTCCCGGCGAGCGCGGCCATCCGCCCGACGCCGGATCGCGTGCGCGAGACGCTCTTCAACTGGCTGGGAGCTGCGGTGCGTGGCGCGCAGTGCCTCGATCTCTTTGCCGGCAGCGGGGCGCTCGGTCTCGAGGCGCTTTCGCGCGGCGCCGCACAGGTGACCTTCATCGAGCGCGACGCGGTGGCGGCGCGCGAGCTCACGCTGCTTCTTACGGAGTGGCAGGCGGGGAATGCGCAGGTGATTCGCGCCGACGCGCTGCGCTACCTGGCGGGCGCCCCCCGCCGGCTCGACATCGTGTTCCTCGATCCGCCTTTTGCGTCGGGACTGCTGAGTGAGGCGGCAGCAGCGCTCGAGCAGCGCGGCTGGCTCGAGCCGGGGGCGCTCATCTATGTCGAGTGTGCCGCCCGCGAGGGGCTGCCGTCGCTGCCGGCGGGGTGGCAGCCGTTGAAGGCGAAGCAGGCCGGAGAGGTCGGTTATCATCTGTTTGCGCACGCCGCGCCGGGCATACAAACGGTATGAAACGCAACGCCGTCTATCCAGGCACCTTCGATCCCATCACCAATGGGCACCAGGACCTGGTGCGCCGCGCCGCTGGGATCTTCGATCACGTGGTCGTGGCCATCGCCGCCAATCCCAACAAGACCCCGCTGTTGAGCGTCGAAAAGCGCGTGGATCTCGCGCGCCGCGTGCTGCACGACCTGCCGAACGTCGAGGTGCAGGGTTACTCGGGTCTCACGGTGAACTTCGCGCGCCGCTATCAGGATGCGGTGATCGTGCGCGGCCTGCGCGCGGTCTCGGACTTCGAGTATGAATTCCAGATGGCCGGCATGAACCGCTACCTGTTGCCGGATGTGGAAACGCTGTTCCTGACGCCGTCGGACCAGTACCAGTTCATCTCCGGCACCATCGTGCGCGAAATCGCACAGCTCGGGGGCGATGTGTCCAAGTTCGTGTTCCCCTCGGTCGAGAAGTGGCTCAAGGAAAAGATCGCCAAGAAGCAGTAGGATGCGACGAGGCAAGCAGGACAACGCAAGGCAAGGTAAAGCAGGGTAAAGAAAGTTAAGGGCAGGGTAGGGCAATGAAGGTTCAAGCAAGCAGGATGGCGCCGCGCGCCGCAACGCGCGTGGTGACGAAGGAGCGGTCATGGCACTGATGATTACCGACGATTGCATCAACTGCGACGTCTGCGAACCGGAATGCCCCAACGAGGCGATCTACATGGGGCCGCAGATCTACGAGATCGATCCGGACAAATGTACCGAGTGCGTGGGTCACTTCGAGGAACCGCAATGCCAGCAGGTCTGCCCGGTGGCCTGCATCCCCTTCAACCCGGCCTGGCGCGAAAGCCGCGAGCAGCTGATGGAAAAATACGAACGCCTGCAGGCCGAGGCCAAGGGTAGCTGAACCAGGTCCGGCCATCGTCTGTGAAGATGCCGTTCAGTGCTGCACTGAACGGCATTTTGCATTGGACCTCCCCGTTCGTCCTGAGTAGCCGCGTAGCGGCGTATCGAAGGCACGCCCACGCATGAAACGCAGACCCGCCTTCGATACGCCCCTGGCGGGGTTACTCAGGACGAACGGAAGGCTATACGCCAATACGCATAAACGCTATTGACCGGATTTAACGAGGGCGGCGCCCGGAGCACGTAGATTGTGCCAACGCCCCCCATCTGTCCAAGAAAGAACATGCACCAGCTTCCCAAGTCCGCCGTCGCGGCGCTATTGATCAACACCACCATCTGGGGCCTGTCCTGGACCGGCATGCGCGCGCTGGAGGCGATGGGCCTGCATCCGCTGTGGGCCACGGCCGCCATCTTCAGCGCCTGTGCGGCCATGCTGCTGGCGCTGAAATACCGTGACCTGCCACAACTGTGGCGCCATCCCGAACTGCTGGGCGTGGCGCTGGCCACGGGGCTCACCAACGCCGTCTTCAATGTGGCCATTGCCTATGGCGACGTGGTGCGGGTGATCCTGCTGTTCTACCTGATGCCGATCTGGACCGTGATCCTGGCGCGCCTGGTGCTGCACGAGGCGATCACCCCACGCTCGCTGGCACGCGTGACGCTGGGCCTGGGCGGTGCCTTCATCGTGCTGTACCAGCCACGCCTGGGCCTGCCGCTGCCGCAGACGCTGCCGGACTGGCTGGCGGTGCTGGGCGGGTTTTCCTTCGCGATCAACAATGTCTTGCTGCGCCGGCTGCATGGCGTCTCCGACGGTGCGCGCGCCATCGCCATGCTCAGCGGCGGTGCCGTGCTGGCCTGCCTGCTGGGGTTGGGGTTCTCGCTGGCCGGCCTGGCTGCCTGGCCGGCCCATGTGCCGGGTGCGGCCTGGCCGCTGGTGGGGGTGTGGGCGGTGCTGTTCCTGGTCTCCAACCTGTGCCTGCAATATGGCGTGGCACGCCTGCCGGCGACCGTGACGGCGGTGGTGATGCTGGCCGAGATCCTGGTGGCCAGCTTGTCGGCGTGGTGGCTGGGTGCGGCCGAATTGCGGCCGCAAGACCTGATCGGCGGTGCCCTCATCATCGCCGCGCCCTGGCTGGTGCGCGACCGCCGCCCGCTGGCGCAAGCGGCCTGACCGTCCTGGCCGATTACTCGGTCGGAGCCAGCATCACGCGATTGCGACCGGCTTCCTTGGCCTGGTACAGGGCCTGGTCGGCGGCCTTGAGCATGGCTTGCTTGACGTCCATGGCGGGCCGGCTGCGGTCGGGCGGCGTCAGCGAGGCCGCGCCGATGGAGGCGGTGATCTTCAGCGGATCGCGCGAGCCCTCGATCATCACGCTGCGGCTGCAGATGCCGGCGCGGATACGCTCGGCGATACGCAGCGCATCGTCACGCGTGGCATGGGTCAGCAAGACCACGAATTCCTCGCCGCCGAAGCGGCCCAGTGCGTCCGACAGACGCAGCTCCTTCTTGATGCGCGCGGCCACTTCGCGCAGCACATCGTCGCCGCTCTGGTGACCGAACTGGTCGTTGACGCGCTTGAAGTGGTCGATGTCGATGAACAGGCAGGACAGCGCCGAACGGTCACGCTGGCTGCGCGCCACTTCTTCCTGCATGCGCTGCTCGATGTAGCGGCGGTTGTTCACGCCGGTCAGCGGATCGGTCAGGCCGATGTGCTTCAGGCGTTCGTTGTTGATGACGTTTTCCAGGCAGATCGCGGCCACGGTGGCCAGGCGCTGGATGAAATCGGTGGCCAGCGAACGCGTGAAGCGCTCGCGATGGGCGCTGCCCAGGGCCAGGTAGCCCAGCAGGCGATGCTGGCGCACCAGCGGCAGGATGGCCACGCTCACCGGCTGGTAATGCGGGAACATCGGGCCATGCAAGGCCGGCACGTATTCGCCCAGGCGCGGCTTCTCGGCCGCCAGCGGACCATCCTCGTCGATGAAGGCCAGCGGCTGCTTCTGGAACAGCAGCCTGGGAAACTCGTTGATGCCGATCTGCAGGTCGCGCAGGATGCGCTGGATCGCATAGTCACCATCGATGAGCGAGAGCGTCACCGTCTCCAGGTTGAACACGCCCGGCATGGTGCTGAGCATGACCTCGATGAGCTCGCGGAACTCGCTGGCGCCGATCAGCTTGAGGTCGAAGGCCTGGTGGCGTTCGATGATGGACTGGTTGATATGGGCCTGCTGCAGCAGATCCTGCAACTCGGCGCGTAGCTGCTGGTTGTCGGCGATCAGTGCTTCCATCTCGATGGCGGTAGTCATGTGCATTTCATGTGCATTTCCCGGCGTATCGGCCGAGCCCCTTTGCCCAAACCGGTCGCCCGGTCTCCCTGTGGCCGCCACGTTGTTGGTGCGCGACCTCATTCCAATGCGACTATATCGGCAGCGTTACGGCTGGCTTGATTCCCCCGGTGCCACCCGTGCCGCCATTGCTCCCTGATGCCCGGCAATTGCGAGCAAGAAACGTTCCCGCAAGTGGGCGCAATAGTGCCGCCACACTACCACCCGCCACGTCGCCTAGGCTGCCTGCGGCGCGAAGAAGCGCGTTTCCATCTCTTCCAGACCCAGCGTACGCAATACTTCCTGCAGGCGCTCGGCCGGGCGGCGGCGCGGCAGGTCGCGATATTGCGCGATGATCAGCTCGTTCTTCATCGAATGCTCCCAGCCCACCAGCTCGGTGACGCTGACCTTGTAGCCATGCGCTTCCAGTTGCAGGCAACGCAACACATTGGTGACCTGGCTGCCGAATTCGCGCGTATGCAGCGGATGGCGCCAGATCTCGGTGAGCGAATTGTTCAGCGACTTGGCCTTGTTGCGGTTCAGCACCGAGGCTACCTCGGCCTGGCAGCACGGCACCAGGACCATGAAGCGGGCCTGTTTGGCCAGGGCGAAATGGATGGCGTCGTCGGTGGCGGTATCGCAGGCGTGCAGGGCGGTGACCACGTCGATGCGCTCGGGCAGCAGGGCCGAGGTGGTCGATTCGGCCACCGACAGGTTCAGGAAGGACATGCCGCCAAAGCCCAGGCGCGCGGCCAGCTCCTCGGACTTGCGCACCAGCTCCTCGCGGGTCTCGATGCCATAGATGTGCGGTGCACCGGCCAGTCCCTTGAAGAACAGGTCATAGAGGATGAAGCCCAGGTAGGACTTGCCCGCGCCATGGTCCACCAGGCTCACGTCGGGATGATCGGCCAGCACCTCCTGCAGCAGCGGTTCGATGAACTGGTAGAGGTGGTAGACCTGCTTCAACTTGCGGCGGCTGTCCTGGTTGAGCTTGCCGTCGCGGGTGAGGATATGCAGCTCCTTCAACAGCTCGATCGACTGGCCGGGACGGATCTCATGGGCCTGGGTGGGCTTGTCGGCAGCCACGCTGGCGGCTTTGCTGCGACCCTTGTTCTGGCCGGCGGGCGGTTGGGATGGCTTGCTCATGGTGCTGCACTGGCGATGGGCCGGCGCGTGGCCGGCGGGTTGGTATTGTGGACCTGGTTCGCGCCACCTTTGTCCGTTCGTCCTGAGTAGCTGCGTAGCAGCGTATCGAAGGCCCGCCGGCGCTCAAATGCAGGCTGCTGTGCGCCTTCGATACGGTCCTGCGGACCTACTCAGTACGAACGGCCCCAGCAAATGCAACATTGCAAGGTGACGCCTTGAACCAAGCCGTGGCCGGGCATTTTACCTGATCCGTATGTCATTGAAGTGAACTGGAACCGCGTGGGCCGGCAATGTTGCAAGGCTGCAAATGCCGGGCCCACGGGCCCGGCGCCGGCATGGCAGCAAGAAGGGGAGTGGGATCAGCGGCCGCTGAAGACGGCGGCACGTTTTTCCTGGAAGGCGGCAATGCCCTCCCGGCGGTCCTCGCTGGCCGCCATCAGCGAGAAGGACTTGCGTTCGAACAGCAGGCCTGCCTCCAGCCCCAGTTCGAAGGATTGCAGCATGGCTTCCTTGGCCAGCCGCACCGCCAGCGGCGACTTGCCGGCAATGGCGTCGGCAAGCGCCAGGGTGCGTGCCAGGGTGGCGTGGTCCTCCACCACCTCGGCCACCAGCCCGGCCTGCAGCGCCTCCTGGGCGTCGATGAACTCGCCGCTCAAGACCATCTTCATGGCCAGCGGCTTGCCCACGGTGCGGATGAGACGCTGCGTTCCGCCAGCGCCGGGGATCGTGCCCACGTTGATCTCCGGCTGGCCTATCCTGGCGCTGCGTGCGGCAATGGCGATGTCGGCATGCATGAGCAGCTCGCACCCCGCGCCCAGCGCATAGCCGTTCACGGCCGCCAGCAGCGGCTTGGGGAAGCGGGCGATGGCGCGCCAGTACTGCGCGCGCACATCGAGCTGGGTGGCGATGGCCTCCTTCTGGATCATCTCGTTCAGATCAGCACCGGCGGCGAAGGCCTTTTCGTTGCCGCTGATGACGACGGCCCGCACGCTGTCATCGGCCTCGGCCTGCGCCAGGGCCTGCACGATTTCTTGCAGGCTCTGGTTGCGCAGGGCATTGCGCACGGCTGGCCGGTTCAGCACCAGATGCAGTACATGCGCGCCATGCCGGCTCACCAGGATGTCCTGCGGCCCCGCGTCTTGACCGCTCACGCGCTCACCCGTTCGATCACCAGGGCAATGCCCTGGCCCACGCCGATGCACATGGTGCACAGCGCATAGCGGCCACCGGTACGTTCGAGCTGGTTGATCGCGGTGGTCACCAGGCGCGCGCCGGAGGCCCCCAGCGGATGGCCGATGGCGATGGCGCCGCCATTGGCGTTGACGTGCGCGGCGTCGTCGGGCAGGCCGAGGTCGCGGGTGACGGCCAGGCCCTGCGCGGCGAAGGCTTCGTTGAGCTCGATCACATCCATCTGCGCCAGGCTCAGGCCGGTCTGCGCCAGCACCTTGCGCGTGGCCGGTGCCGGGCCGAAGCCCATGATGCGCGGCGCCACACCGGCGGTGGCCATGCCCAGCACGCGCGCACGCGGCGTGAGGCGATACAGGTCGGCCGCCCTGGCCGAAGCCAGCAACAGCGCGCAGGCGCCGTCGTTGACACCCGAGGCGTTGCCCGCGGTGACCGTGCCGTCCGGGCGTACCACGCCCTTGAGCCTGGCCAGGGTGGTCAGGGTGGTGTCGGGGCGCGGATGCTCGTCGGTATCGACGATGACCGGCTCGCCCTTCTTCTGCGGGATCGCCAGTGGCGCGATCTCGCCCGCGAAGAACCCGGCTGCCTGCGCTGCGGCCCAGCGCTGCTGGCTGCGCAGGGCGAAGGCATCCTGGTCGGCGCGGTTGATGGCGAAATCGCTGGCCACGTTCTCGGCCGTCTCCGGCATGGAGTCGATGCCGTAGCGGGCCTTCATCAGCGGATTGACGAAGCGCCAGCCGATGGTGGT
>JAFAMT010000483.1 GCA_019233085.1 Herbaspirillum sp. | reverse complement strand
GGGGACCAGTTGCATGGCCAGCAGGCAGCGTTCGGATTTCTCCGGCAGCAGGTCGGAATCGGTCAGCGTGCCGGGCGTGACCACCCGCACCACCTTGCGCTCCACCGGCCCCTTGCTGGTGGCCGGATCGCCGATCTGTTCACAGATGGCCACCGATTCGCCCAGCTTGATCAGGCGCGCCAGGTATTGCTCCACCGAATGGAAGGGAATGCCCGCCATCTTGATCGGCGAGCCGTTGGAGGAGCCGCGCTGGGTCAGGGTCACGCCCATGAGGCGCGAGGCCTTTTCGGCATCGTCGAAGAACAATTCGTAGAAATCGCCCATGCGATAGAACACCAGCGTGTTCGGATAGTCGGCCTTGATGCGCAGGTATTGCTGCATCATCGGCGTATGGGCGGCGAGGTCTTTGGTCATTGGCTACTCATGGCGATGCGGTGATCGCGTCTTGCAAGTTCGGGGATGCGTGTGCCGCGCATGCCAGGGGACGGGGCCGCGTTGCGGAGCCGGGCCGTGGCTGGCGGGCTGCCATAAATCAAAAATGCGGACCGTGGTCCGCATGCTTGAGCCCGGATTGTACGCGCAATGGCCCGGTGCAGCCAAGCGCACGGCCTCGCATTCAGTCGAAGGAAATGACGATCTTGCCGGAGTGCTCGCCACGTTGCATGCGCATCAATCCCTCGGCAGCACGTTCCAGCGCAAAGCTGGCATCGACGACGGGCTCGATCCGGTGCAGGGCCATCATGCGCATCATCGCCTCCAGCCTGGCGCGCGAGCCGACCACCACGCCTTCCATGCGTATCATCGGGCCGATCAGCTGGCGGATGTTGAGGGAAGTTTCCTGTCCGCCAACAAATCCGATCACCCCGACAAAACCATTGAAGCGCACCGCCGTCAGGGATTCGCCCAGGCTGCTGCCGGTGGTCTCGACCACGATGTCCACGCCGCGGCCCCCGGTGGCTTCGCGCACGGCCTGGCCCCAGGCCGGCGTTTGGCGGTAGTTGATGACATGGTCCACGCCAAGGCCGCGCATGAGCGCCGCCTTGGCCTCCGAGGAGGTCAGGCCGATCACGCGCGCGCCAGCGGCACGGGCGAACTGGGCGGCAAACAGGGCCACCCCGCCGGTGCCTTGTACCAGTACCGTCTGCCCGGCCTGCAAGCCACCCTGCTGCAGGCAGGACCAGGCGGTCAGGGCGGCGATGGGCAGGGTGCTGGCCTGGGCATCGCTGAGGTAGGCGGGCGCGGCGACCGCATCTTCTGCTGGCACCACCACGTAATCTTGCAGCACGCCCGTCAGCGGGCCGCCCAGCGAACCGCCGCTGCGCTGCTCGGGCGTGAGCGCGCCATCGCGCCAGCCTTGCAGGTATACCGGGATCACCCGGTCGCCGGGCTTGAAGCGGCTGACGTCCTCGCCCACCGCCTCGACCACGCCACAGGCGTCCGAGCAGGGGACATAGGGCAACGCCAGGGAGGGCATGTAGCCGCCGCAGAGGATGGCCAGGTCCCGGTAGTTCAGGCTGGCCGCCTTGACGCGGACCAGGATATCGCCCCGGCGTGGTTCCGGCTTGGGCAGCTCGACCAGCCGCAGGCTGTCGATGGAAAAGGCGTCGGCTTGCAGGGCTCTCATGCGTGCTGTCTCCTCTGATGGGCTGGAATGGCGATGGGCCAGTCTAGCAAAATCGGCAGCGGCCGGTGGCCAGGCAAAAAAACAGGCGGCCACCGAAGTGGCCGCCTGCCCAGTCCGCAGGGGGGACGGACTGTGGGGGAGAGGGCAGTCCCCAAGACGGGCGGACTGTTGGGGGGAGGCGCGCCGCGTCAGTGCGCCGACGAGGTATCAGCCACCCGGGTCGGCTTGGGTGCCAGCCACACGGCCATGGCCGCCAGCGAGAAGGAGATCGCGGCCATCATGAAGATGTGGTTGGTGGCCAGCATCACGGCCTGGTTCTGCACCGTCTGCACCAGCGAACCGGTGGCCTGGTCGGGTGTCAGGCCGGTGGCGGCCATGGCGTTGACGGCGTCGCCGCCACGGTCGACCAGGCCGGCCAGTTCGGCGCGGAAGTAGGTGGTGTCGTTTTCCCAGCTGGTGTTGACGATGGAGGTGGCGATGGCGCCCGACATGGTGCGGCAGAAGCTCATCAGGCCGGCCGCCGAGGCGGTCTCTTCCTCGTTCACGCTGGCCAGCGCCAGGCCGGTCAGGGGCACGAAGAACAGCGGCATGCCGATCCCCTGCAGGAACACTGGCCAGCCGATCTGGAAGATCGTCATGTCGGTGGTATTGAAGGCGCGCACAAAGGTCATTGTGCCCAGCCACACCACGCCGATGCAGACCAGCTTGCGACCATCGACCTTGGCCGACATCTTGGCCACCATGGGCGCGGTCAGCACCGCCAGGATGCCGGTCAGTGCCGACACGCAGCCCGACCAGGTGGCGGTATAGCCCATGTAACCCTGCAGCCACAGCGGGGTGAGCACCACCGAACCGAAGAAGGCGCCGAAGGCCAGGCAGATGGTGGTCACGCTGGCCGAGAAGCCGCGATGGCGGAACACCCGCAGATCCACCACCGGATTGCGCTCGGTCAGCTCCCAGATCAGGAAGGCGATGAAGAACACCACCGCAACGATGGCCAGCACCACGATCTCAGTGGAGGCGAACCAGTCCTTTTCCTTGCCTTCGTCGAGCATGTACTGCAGCGCCGCGACCCAGACGATCATCAGGATCAGGCCGACACGGTCGATCGGCAGTTTGGTGGTCTTGCTCTCGAAGCGCTTGAGCATGCGCCAGCCCAGCCAGCCGCAGACCAGCGCCACCGGCACGTTGATCCAGAAGATATAAGGCCAGCTGTACTGGTCGCACAGCACGCCACCCAGCACCGGGCCGGCGATCGGCGCCACCAGTGTAGTCATGGCCCATAGCCCGATGGCGGCAGGTGCCTTTTCCTTGGGGAAGATGCGCAGCAACAGCGTCTGCGACAGCGGCATCAGCGGGCCGCCGGCCAGGCCTTGCAGGATGCGGAAGAACACCAGCATGCCCAGCGAATTGGCCAGGCCGCACAGCGCCGAGAACAGGCCGAAGAACACCATCGACAGGATGAACACG
>JAFAMT010000386.1 GCA_019233085.1 Herbaspirillum sp. | reverse complement strand
GTTGCTTGCTGCTCCGTTCGAGAGCAAGTGGCTATACAAGTTATGCCTGATGACTATAGCAAGTTGGTACCACCCCTTCCCATCCCGAACAGGACCGTGAAACGACTTCGCGCCGATGATAGTGCTGCAACCAGTGTGAAAGTAGGTCATCGTCAGGCTTGTTACTCCCAGGAACCCTCGTTACGCAAGTAGCGAGGGTTCTTGCTTTGGGCGGACGGTTTTTATCGCAGATGTCGATGCTGTCAACCCAGGGGCATTTCCCACTCCCCCGCCATTCCCTCTTCCTCTTAAGTATTTCTCTGGTGGCTTCGCGCAACGCTGCTATCCATCGCGCAGCAACTATCGTCCAGTGACAATAACAATCCACAGCAGCGCTGGCAGCACGAAAGCCCGCAATGCCGGTCCGGATCCGTCAGCAAATTATCGCCAGCCGGATTGGCGTAATGCAGCCGGAAGCGGCGTGATCAGGTAAAGTGCTTGTCGGCAGGCAAGGTGTGGAGAACCAATCCGTTTTCCGTAAATCATTTACAGATATCACCACCGTATGTCAGCGATGTCATTGGCCAACCCTCAGGCAGGAGCAAGGATGTCCCCAGTCGCACCAGATCAAGCGCCGTCACCACCCTCAAGCCCGGCCAGCGCGTCGGGACTGTCTTCACGTGCCAACAGCAAGCCCGTCATCGCCGTGGTGGGCTTGTCCAATTGCCCCGTGCGTGCCAGCTACGACGTGGCAGCCTACATGCAGGCGGCAGGCTATCGCATCGTTGCCGTCAATCCCATGTATGCCGGCCAGATCATCCTGGGGGAACGTTGCCATGCCAGCCTGCATGAGGCCAGTGCTGCCTTGGCAGCGGAAGGTCTGAGGATTTCGATTGTCGATTGCTTTCGCAAATCATCCGATATCCCCCCGGTGGTGGAAGAGGCAATCGCCATCCATGCCGAATGCATATGGATGCAGCTCGACATCATCAATGAGCCTGCCGCCGCCCGGGCGCGCGCGGCTGGGCTGCAAGTCATCATGGACAAGTGCATCAAGATCGAACATCGCCTGGGCAACACGCTGGGCGTGCTTTAGCACGGTGCAGGGTGCACGTGATGAACCTCTTTTATAACGACAAAGCGAGACAGCATGGCAAAGAAGATCGGCCCGCAATTCATCGTCCATCCCAAGACCTTGCTCAAGGAGAGTGACGCCACCACCAAGCCACTCTCCAGCGGCGACAAGGAAAAGGATCGCGCCACCATCCAGCGTCTCGCCGCGGCCATCGGCGAGCAGCAGCAGATGCTCTATGCCGGTCACAAGCACAAGGTGCTGATCGTGTTGCAAGGCATGGATACCAGCGGCAAGGATGGCACCGTCAACGATGTCTTTGCGGCGGTCAATCCGCAGGGCATCCGTGTGGCCAATTTCAAGGGGCCCACGGCGATCGAACTGTCCCACGACTACCTGTGGCGGGTCCACGCCCAGGTGCCGGTGGCAGGGGAGATCGCCGTGTTCAACCGCAGTCACTACGAGGACGTGCTGATCACCCGCGTGCACGACTGGATCGACGAAAAGGAATGCAAGCGGCGCTATCGCCAGATCAACGACTTCGAACGCATGCTCTGGGAAACCGGTACGGTGGTCTTGAAGTTCTTCCTGCACATCTCCAAGGGGGAGCAGAAGGCGCGTCTGCAGTCGCGCATCGATGATCCCAACAAGCACTGGAAATTCGATCCCCAGGACCTGTCCGAGCGCAAGTACTGGGATGCCTACCAGCAGCGCTATCAGGAAGTGCTGCGCGCCACCAGCACCTTGCATGCGCCCTGGTACGTGGTGCCGGCGGACTCCAAGACCCATCGCAACCTGTTGGTAGCCAATGTGGTCCTGGAGACGCTGCAGAAGCTGAAACTGAAATTTCCAGATCCCAAGCCCGAACTGAAGGACCTCAAGTTCGACTGAGCCGGACCCGGGCGGTGGCGCGTCGATGTCTTACTTGAGCCACTTGTCGAAGATCTGCTGGTACTGCCCGGTGGCCTTGGCCAGGTGCAGCCAGGTATCGACATAGGCCTTGAAGGCGACATCGCCGCGCGGCAGCAAATAGGCCTTCTCGGCGAACTGCAGCGGCTGGTCCGGCGTGACCGGGCACAGCTCGGGATGCAGCTTGGATTGCCACAGGGTCTCGCTGGCGTCGGTGACCATCACATCGGCGCGGCCATCGACGATCTGCTGGAAGATCGTCACATTGTCCGGATGCAGCATCAGCGTGGCATGCTTGTAGCGTGCACGAGCGAAGCGTTCATTGGTGCCACCGGGGTTGACGATGGCGCGCGTGCCCGGCTGGTCGATCATGTCGAAGTTGCGGAACTTGTCCTTGTCGGCACAGCGGATGATGGGTGCCTTGCCATCGACCATGGTCGGCTCGGAAAAGGCTGCCGTCCTGGCGCGATCAAGCGTGATGGAAACGCCGCCCATGGCGATGTCGCATTGGGCGATGAAGTCATTCATCAGCGTGCTCCAGGTGGTCTTGATGAACTGGGCTTCCACGCCCAGCGACTTGGCCAGCGCCTGGCCCAGCTCCACGTCCATGCCCTCGAAGCTCTGGTCAGGACGGTAGTAGGTAAAGGGCTTGTAGTCGCCAGTCATGCAGATGCGCAGCTTGCCGGCCTTGATGACCTGATCCAGGCGGGATGGGCCGGTGTCATCGGCCAGGGCCGGGCGCAGCGACAGTGAAACAACGGCCAGGGCGGCCAGGATGGCGGCGCTGATGCGCTTTTTCATGTGGGTCTCCTCTCTATTGTTATGCGGGAATGATGATGGGACAGGTGTTCTGCCTGCTTCCTGCGCGCTCGTGTCATCGCTGCGAATGATAGCAAATGCCCATGGCAGTATCGCGCATTGGGTCTGCCACGACCTGGGTCAATATACGTCTACGCGGATAGTGACAATTAGCCCGGAAGCGCCCTGCGTTGAATGAGATAATGAGGGATTGTCGTCAGTTCGCATTGCCGGCCGACCATGTCTTCCATTACTTCCATGTCCACCTTCGCTCCGCTCAAAAACGATACCTTCCTGCGCGCCCTGTTGCGCCAGCCTACTGAATACACGCCGCTGTGGCTGATGCGCCAGGCCGGTCGCTACCTGCCGGAATACCGCGCCACGCGCGCCCGCGCCGGATCCTTCATGGGCCTGGCGACCAATCCCGACTACGCCACCGAGGTTACCCTGCAGCCGCTGGAGCGTTATCCGCTGGACGCCGCGATCCTGTTCTCGGACATCCTCACCGTCCCCGACGCCATGGGCCTTGGACTCTACTTCGCCGATGGCGAGGGGCCGAAGTTCCAGCGCCCGCTGCGCGATGAAGCTGCCGTGAAGGCCCTCCAGGCCCCCGACCTGGCCAAGCTCAACTATGTCTTTGATGCCGTCACCCAGATCCGCCGTGAACTCGATGGCCGGGTGCCGCTGATCGGCTTCTCCGGTAGCCCCTGGACGCTGGCCTGCTACATGGTCGAAGGCGGTGGCTCGGACGATTTCCGCCTGGTCAAGAGCATGCTCTATGGCCGTCCGGACCTGATGCACCACATCCTCAAGACCAATGCCGATGCAGTGGCGGCCTACCTGAATGCCCAGATCGCCGCCGGTGCCCAGGCCGTGATGATCTTCGACACCTGGGGTGGGGCCCTGGCCGATGGCATCTACCAGCAGTTTTCCCTGGCCTACATGGAGCAGGTGGTCAGCCAGCTGCAGCGTGAGCGCGCCGGCCAGCGCATCCCGGTAATCGTCTTCACCAAGGGCGGAGGTCTCTGGCTGGAACAGATCGCCGCCATCGGCGCCGATGCCGTCGGCCTGGACTGGACCGTCAACCTCGGCGAGGCGCGCCGCCGCGTGGGTGACAAGGTGGCCCTGCAAGGCAATCTGGATCCCAATGTGCTCTTCGCCGGCGACGAGGCCATCCGCACCGAGGTGCGCAAGCTGCTGGAATCCTTCGGCAAGCCTGGCGCCGGCAGCGGCCACGTGTTCAACCTGGGCCATGGCATCTCCCAGCACACCCCGCCGGCTGCGGTGGCGACGCTGGCGCAGGCAGTCCATGAGATCAGCCGTTCGATGCGCGCCTGAATTGGCGCGAATTTGTCTTTATTTGTTCGCTTCTGCACAGTTGGAAGAGATAATGTGACGCCCGTTGCAACTATCACGTGACTTATACACACTCTTCCCCCTTTTCTGTCTGAGAATAAAATTTATTTGCATATGAAGATTTGTGCTGCGGGCATATCTCTAAGTCATTGATTTTATTTGATTTATTTTGTGCGGACAATTGTGGGAAAGAGCGGGAAACCGCTGCAGGCGCGGCGTAGGGACTTGTCAAGAGGCACTTGTCAACAAAGTTATCCACAGTCACTGTGCATAAGGCCTAAAAGCGTTTACAAAACCGCCGTTTAGCGCGCTTTGTGACGTTTTACTTTAAGTTTGTAGGACAAGTAATGAGCTCGCGCGTCGGTAATGCAGGGTGATTTATTTGTTGGTCGGGACTTGACAAATGCCAGGCCGATGGATCGGGATTTGGACTTATGCACATTCGCAAGCCGACGCTCATGCACAAATCTTCTTAGCAAAAATATTTTCCAGACTTTGGGTTGGTAAGCCAAGTCATTGATTTTATTGGACTAATTTTTTGCCCCGGATTTGGGCAATTCTCTGGAAGCCGCAGCCAGACTAGCGATGGTCATGTCAAGTGGCAGTTGTCCCCAAAGTTATCCACAGTATGTGTGGATAGC
>JAFAMT010000173.1 GCA_019233085.1 Herbaspirillum sp. | reverse complement strand
ATCGCCACCAGCAGCGTGGCCGCGCCATCGTCGCCAGCCTGTACGGCTTCATAGATCGCCACCGACAGGGTTTGCGTGCGGCCGGGCAGGTTGCCGGCCACCATCAGGGTGGCGCCGAATTCGCCCAGCGCGCGGGCAAAGGCCAGCAGTACGCCGGCCATGATGCCGCGAGTGGCCAGCGGCAGGCTCACGCGCAGGAACACGCCGGCCTCCGATACGCCCAGCACGCGGGCGGCGTCTTCCAGTTGATGATCGACACTCTCGAATGCCGCCCGTGCCGCCTTGAGCACCAGCGGAAAGGCCACCACCGTCGAGGCCAGCACTGCACCCTGCCAGGTGAAGACCAACTGGATACCCATGCTCTCCAGCCAGGCGCCGAAGGTGCCACGACGGCCGAACAAGACCAGCAGGTAGTAGCCCATCACGGTAGGCGGCAGCACCAGCGGCAAAGTCAGTATGGAGTCGATGAAGTCACGCAGCGGTGACCGCCAGCGTGACAGGCCATAGGCCGCCGCCACGCCCAGCACCAGGTTCAAGAGCGTAGCCAGGCCGGCGACCTTCAGCGACAGCAGCAGCGGCGTCCAGACCGGATGCATGACGAGACGGTCCGCCGGTTCAGGGCTTCAGGAAGCCGTAGCGCGCCAGCACGCCCTGGCCGGTCGGCGAGAGCACATAGGCCAGGAACTGCTCGGCCAGTTCTTTTTGCTGCGTGCCCGTGGTGACGGCGATGGGGTAGGTGGCCGGGGTCTCGGAGGGGATGCGTATGGCGACCTTGACCTTCTCGGGCATGACGGCCGCATCGGTGGCGAAGACGAAACCGGCATCGACTTCACCGCGTGCCACATAGTCCAGGCTGGTGCGTACATTCTCGGCCATCACGCCCTTGGCCTGGATCTGGCTCCACAGGCCGGCCTGCTCCAGCGCCGTCCTGGTGTAGCGGCCGAAGGGGACCGAGGCCGGATTGCCCAGGGCGATGCGCTTGTAGTCTGGGCGGGTCAGGTCATTGAGGGTGGCCGGTAGCCGCTTGGCGTCGTGGGGCACGATCAGCACGATCTGGTTGGCCGCGAAGTTCTTGCGCGAGGCTGCAGTCACGGCCTTTTCGCTGACGGCCTTGTCCATGGCGGTCTGGTCGGCCGAGGCGAACACGTCAGCCGGGGCACCGCGCACGATCTGCTGCATCAGGATGTCGGAGGCGCCGAAGTTGGTGATGACTTTCACGCCCGGATGCTGCTGTTCGAAGGATTGCGCCAGTTCCTTGAAGGCGTTGGTCAGGCTGGCAGCGGCCGAGACCACCAGGTCGGTGGCGTGGGCGGCACCGGCGGAAAACACCAGCAGGGCACCGAAAGCGACGCCGAGGGCGGCTTTCAGGCGGGATTTCTTCAGCATCGATGATCCTTGCGCGGGAACGGGAAATAGATCGTCGAAATATACGCAAGGATATAACGAACGTCAACCGTGAGCACGAGTCTGGCCGCTGTCGGGCGGCCCTTGTACAATCACGCGCATGAACGATTCCAAGACCCTACGCGTGCGCGTGATGCAGGGCGATACCATCGCCTTCGGCCCGGGGAAGGCCGACCTCTTGCAAGCCATCGTGCAGACCGGCTCGATCTCGGGCGCCGCGCGGGAGATGCAGATGTCCTATCGCCGCGCCTGGCTCTTGGTCGAGGAAATGAATCGCTGCTTCGCCAGTCCGCTGGTGGCCACCGCCACGGGGGGCGCGCGCGGTGGCGGCGCGGTCGTGACCGAACTGGGGCAGGAAGTGCTGACCCGTTACCGGCGCATGCAGAAGAAGGCTGCGGCCAGCATCGCCGCCGACCTGGGCCATCTGCAGTCGCTGATGGCCCAGGTCGGCGCCGAGTAGCCGTCACAAAAGCAAGACGAAAGAGCAAGGGGACCCGTCGTCGATCATGCATGAACTCTGGATCAAATACCGCCTGCGGGTACTCAATGCCTGTCGCGTGTCGGAACATCATTCCATGCTCCTGTGGGGCGCGCTGGCCGGCTTCGTCGGGGCGCTGGCCACGATCGCCTTCCGTGAATGCATCGCGCAGCTGCAGATCTGGCTGACCGGTCACGATGGCAGCTTCGTCGATATCGCCAAAGGGCTGCCCTGGTACGTGCGCGTGCTCTTGCCCACCTGCGGTGGCGTGGTGGCTGGCCTGTTCCTGGTGTGGGCCAAGCGCACGCCGGCGGGCAATGGCGGTGACTACATGGAGGCGGTGGCCATCGGAGATGGCGCCATTCCGGTGCGCAATACGCTCTTGCGCAGCATCTCGTCGCTGGCCACCATCGCCTCGGGCGGGTCGATCGGGCGCGAAGGGCCCATGGTGCAGCTGTCGGCCCTGTGTGCCTCGCTGGTGGGCAAGTTCTCGCACTTTCCCGCATCGCGCCTGCGCCTGCTGGTGGCTTGTGGCGCGGCGGCGGGGATCACCTCGGCCTACAACGCGCCGATCGCGGGGGCCTTCTTCATCACCGAGATCGTGCTGGGTTCGCTGGTCATGGAAAGCTTCGGCCCCATCGTGGTGGCCTCGGTGGTGGCCAACATCACCATGCGCGAACTGCCGGGCTACCGAGCCTCCTACGAGATGCCTTACTTCCCCGAGATCGCCGGCTGGGAAGTGCTACTGTTCCTGGTGCTGGGGGTGCTGGCAGGGGTACTTGCGCCGCAGTTCCTGCGCGTGCTGGAGCTGGGCAAGCTGGCCTTCGGCAAGCTCCGCCTGCCGTTGCCGGTGCGCCTGGCGGTGGGCGGCTTGCTGGTCGGCCTGATTTCGGTGCAGGTGCCCGAGGTCTGGGGCAATGGCTACAGCCTGGTCAATTCGCTGCTGCATACCACCTGGGTCTGGCAAGCCGTCCTGACGGTGCTGGTCATCAAGGTGCTGGCGACCTCGATCACGGTCGGCTCCGGCGCCGTGGG
>JAFAMT010000152.1 GCA_019233085.1 Herbaspirillum sp. | reverse complement strand
ATGGGCCGGCGCCGGGTAGGCGCTGGCCACTCATTGAACTGTCGTTGTGCTCAAGCTGGATCAGTGGATCAGTGGGCTTGTTCAGGCTGGGCGTCCGGCTCGATGGAGGACACCAGCAGCAAGGCACCGATCAGGGCCACGTTCTTCAGGAAATGAATCATCTGGCCTTGCGCGGCGGCACCTTCCAGGGTCCAGAAATGGTGGGCCGAGAGCGTCGCGCCGACGGTGAACAGGGCGATCACCAGCGACACCGGACGCACGCCACGCCCCGTCATCAGCAGCAGGCCGCCACCGACTTCGACCAGGATCGTGACCAGCACGGCCAGGGTGGGCAGCGGCAGGCCGAGACTGCCGAAGTAGCCGACGGTACCGGCGAAGCCGACGATCTTGAAGATGCCGGAGATGACGAACAGCGAAGCCAGCAATACGCGGCCGATGCGATAGGTAGTGAAATTGGTGATCATGGTAAGCCTCTCAGTATGGAATGTTGTATTGGTTTGATTGCGACTGCCCGGTGATGCGCCGGCCTTCCGCGTTGCCCTTTCGGCGTTTCGCTGCAGCCAGTGACGACAGAATAGGCACATTCGACCAAACAACAAACTGATTATCTTTTTATAATCATTATCTAATATCTAGATATAGTTGCTCCTAATGCCCTTACCCATGCCCTTCCCATGAATATCGAACGCCTCTCCCTGGATCAGTTGCGGGTCTTCGTCCAGGTCGCCGACAGCGGCAGTTTCCTGGCGGCCGCCCGCAAGCTGGCGCGCGCGCAATCGGCCGTCAGCTATGCCATCGCCTCGCTGGAAGACCAGTTGGGGGTACTGCTGTTCGACCGCAGCGGCTACCGGCCGCAGCTCACCGATCCAGGCGTGGCCTTGCTGGCCGATGCCCGCCAGGTGCTCGATCATGTGGATTCGCTGCAGGTGCGCGCCAGTTCCTACGCCCGCGGCCAGGAACTGGAGGTGGCGCTGGCGGTGGATGTGTTCTTCCCCAGCGATTGCCTGGTGGACCTGCTGCAGCGTTTTCGCGATGCCTTCCCTGCCGTGACGGTGCGCCTGGAGGTAGAAGCATTGGGCGCGGTGGCCGAACGGGTGCTGGATGGACGGGCGATGCTGGGCATCCTGGGCACCCTGCCAACCACGCCGCCCAACCTGCTGCGCATCACCCTGCCCAGCGTGAGGCTGGTGGCGGTGGTGGCGCCGCATCATCCGTTGGCGGCGATCAAGGGCAGGATCTCGGAAAAGCTCCTGCAACAGCAGACCCAGCTGGTGCTCAGCGACCGTAGCGAGCTGACCGCACGCCAGGATTTCTCGGTGCACTCGCGCCTGACCTGGCGCATGAGCGATCTCGGCACCAAGCATGCCTTGCTGCGCGCTGGCATGGGCTGGGGCAACATGCCGCTGCACGTGGTCAAGGATGACCTGGCAGCGGGACGCCTGGTCAGCATCAGCACCATCCACCATCCCCCACAGGGGGCCGAACTGCCCATCCAGTGCGTCTACAAGCCGGACCATCGGGCCGGACCGGCACTGTCGTGGTGGCTGGATTCGCTGGCAGCGCTGAAGGCGCTGGAACCGGGTGGCTAGGTGACAGGATGCGTCATTAAAAGATATTTCCTATAATTTCAATTTACAAGTCAAAGACGATAATTGGTAAATATAGCTTATTTCTTGTATTGCGTATTTATCGTCCTTGTCCTATATTTTTGCCATGAAGGATCGGCGTCGCATCGCCGCTTCCGCGCTGCCTCCTGGAGTCACCATGGCCCATGATTTCCCCATCAGTATTTCCGCCCAACTCAGGGAGCACCTGCGTGCCCTGCGCAAGCAACAGCGTCTGACCCAGGCCCAGCTAGGCCAACGCATCGGTGTGAGCCAGGCCCGCATTGCCGAGATCGAGGCCAATCCCGGTGCGGTCAGCGTGGAGCAGATGCTGCTGCTGCTCTCCACGCTGGGCGCCTCATTGCACCTGCATCTGGACACGCGCGCTGACCCGCCTGCGCAGCAGGTTGCCGAACCGGCGAGCGCCCCCTATGCGCCAGGGCCGGCCATCCCCCGCAAGCGGGGCTCCTGGTAATGCGGCAACTCGATACCTGGATGAACGGCGAGCTGGTCGGCACCTGGAGCATGGATCGGCAGCTGCACCGTTTCCGCTACGCCCCGGGGTGGTCAGCATCGCCGCATTTCCGGCCGCTTTCGCTGTCGATGCCGCTGACGGCCTCCGGCGAGTTGCGCGGCGACATGGTGCGTAACTACTTCGACAACCTGCTGCCGGACAACCAGGCCATCCGTGAGCGCCTCTTCAACCGCTATCGGCTGGCCTCGACCGAGGTGTTCGACCTGCTGGAAGCCCTGGGTCGCGATTGCGTCGGCGCGGTGCAACTGCTGCCGCCCGGACAATTGCCGCAAGGCTGGCAGAGCATCCACTACGACACCCTGGATGAAGAACGCATCGCACGCCTGCTGCAGGAACTCCCTTCAGCCAACCCGCCCACCGTGCAGCAGGAAGACATGCTGCGCATCTCCATTGCCGGCGCCCAGGAAAAGACTGCCCTGCTGCGCCATCGCGGCAAATGGTGCCGTCCCCTGGGCGCCACGCCGACCACGCACATCATCAAGCTGCCGCTGGGCCTGATCGGCGGCGTGATGCAACGCGTCGATGCGGGGGATTCGGTGCACAACGAATGGCTGTGCTCGCGCATCCTGGCCGAGCTGGGCTTGCCGGTGGCGCCAGCGAGCGTGGAAAGCTTCGGCCGGCATACCGTGCTGGCGGTGGAACGCTTCGATCGCCAGCGCATGGCGGGTGGCTGGATCGCACGTCTGCCGCAGGAGGATTTCTGCCAGGCCTTCGGGCTGCCACCGTCACGCAAGTACGAGAGCCAGGGCGGCCCCGGGCTGGAGCAATGCCTGGGCCTGCTCAATGCCAGCAGCCAGGCCGAAGACAAGCGGTTTTTCCTGTTGGCGCAACTGGCTTTCTTCCTGCTAGCAGCCACCGATGGCCATGCCAAGAATTTCTCGCTGCACCTGCATACGGGAGGCCGCTACGAGATGACGCCGTTGTATGACGTGTTGTCCATGTGGCCCTACTTCGGCCGTGGCCCCAACCAGTTCAACCTGCGCCATGCCGGCCCGGCCATGGTCATGCGTTCGCGCAACCAGCACCGGCACTTCCACACGATAGAAGCGCGTCACTGGCAGCAGCTGGCGCAGCGCCACGGTGGCGAAGCGACCTGGCAAGCCATGCTGGCCCTGGTGCAGGCCGCCGATGCTGCCCTCTCAAGGGTGGAGGCGAGCCTGCCCGCGGACTTCCCGGTGCGCACCTGGGAACGCATCTGCCAGGGCGTGCGCAGCCATGCCGAGCGATTCCTGCGGGGCTGCTCCTAGCGAGCCTCTACAGTGCCGCAAAACGCTCCCGGTACTGCCCCGGGCTCACCCCCAACTGGCGCAGGAAGACCCGTCTAAGGTTCTGCTCCTCGCCATAGCCCGACTGGCTGGCGATGCGCTTGAGCGGGAGGGTGGTCTCCTCCAGCGCCCGGCGCGCCGCTTCCAGGCGCATCAGCTCCACCGTGCGGGCCGGCGTGCGACCGGTCTCGGCCACATAGCTGCGGGCAAAGCTGCGCGGGCTCATGTGGACCTGGCGTGCCAGGTTGTCCACGCGCAGGTCGGCATCCAGGTGGGCGGCCATCCAGGGGTGCAACTCGGCGAAGCGGCCCGTCCCCATCGATTGCGCCGCCAGCGGCGTGCTGAACTGCGATTGGCCGCCCGGGCGCTTGATGAACATCACCAGTTGCCGCGCGGTGGCAATGGCGCTCGGATGGCCCAGGTCCTGTTCCACCAGAGCCAGCGCCAGGTCGATGCCAGAGGTCACGCCGGCGGAGGTCCAGACGCGCCCCTGGCGAATATAGATCGGGTCGGCATCGACCTCCAGGGCCGGATAGCGCCGTTGCAGCTGCTGCGCCGATGACCAGTGCGTAGTCACCCGCAAGCCATCCAGCACACCCGCCTCGGCCAGGTGGAAGGCGCCGGTGCAGACCGAGCAGATGCGCCCGGCCAACGGTGCCACGCGCCGGATCCACGCAACCAGCGCGGTATCGAGCGCGAATTCCTCGCCATTGCTGCCGCCTGGGGAGATCAGGGTATGCAACCCCTTGCCGTCTTCCAGCAAGCCATCGATCTCGGCCAGTGATTGCGTCGCCACCGACAGCCCGGCACTGGTGACGATGCCGCCGCCGCGGGCCGACGCCACAAAGAGGCGATAGACCTCCCGCCCCTGCAGACGGTTGGTGGTGGCCAGTACCTGCAGGGGGCCGGACAGGTCGAGCAGGTTCATGCCGTCAAAGGCCAGCAGGACCACGCGGTGAGCAGGAGGATGGGATGTCATGCCAGCCATACGATGAAAGTCAGGGATGAAAACACGGTCGCAGGATCTTAGCGCAGGCCGCCAGCCAGTGCCGCACCGGTGCCGCGCTGCGCCCGCATCCAGTACACCGTGGCCAGCGCCGACACCAGCAGGATAGGCAGGATCGCCAGGTTCAGGCTTTGCCAGCCGAAGCGTGCCAGCAAGGGACCAGCCCCCAGTGTCGCCAGGGCGGTGGCGCCATAGCGCATCAGCTCGGACAGGCCCTGGGTCTTGGCTCGTTCAGACGGGGTATAGGACTGTGCCAGCAAGGTGGTGCCACCCACGAACATGAAATTCCATCCCACTCCCAGGAGCAACAGGGCCACATAGAAGGCCGGCAGGCTGGTGGAGCTCATGGCAGTGACGGCACAGCCCAGGTTCATCAGCAAGCCGGCCAACAGCACCGTGCCCAGTCCGAAACGCTGGATCAGCCGGCCGGCGAAGAAGGATGGCGCATACATGCCCATGAGGTGCCACTGGATGATGGCCGCACCATCGTCGATGCCATGGTGGCAGGCCACGGCCGCCAGCGGCGCGGCGGTCATGATGAACATCATCACCATCGATCCGGCCACGTTATTGGCCACCGACGCCATGAAGACCGGCGTGCGCACGATCTGCGCCAGCGGCCGAGCCGGAGCATGGGCCTGGGCCTGAGCCACCACCGTCACGGCCTGGTCGCGGTAGAACAGCAACAGGGTCAGCACCGAGAGCAAGCCCATGAGGGCCACCACCAGATAAGCGCCTGAGAACAGCGCCACCGGGAACCAGTCCTTGCTCCACGCCGCCAGCGCCGGACCGACCAGGGCAGCGATCACGCCACCGGCCAGGACGGTGGAGATGGCCCGGCCCTTGGCTTCTTCAGCGACGGCATCAGCCGCAGCCAGCCGGTAGTACTGGGCAAAGGCCTGGAACACCCCCACCAGCGCCGTACCCATGCAGAAGATCCAGAACTGCGCGTGGAATACCGACCAGACCGACACCAGTCCCCCCACGCAGCAGCTGGCAGCCCCCAGCACGAAGGACCAGCGCCGCCCCAGGCGCTGGATCAGGAAAGCCGCGAACCAGGTCACCACCGCACCCGCCACCGTGATCAGGGCGAAGGGTAAGGTCGCCAGCGCCTTGTCGGGTGCCAGCTGCCAGCCGGTCAGGGCGGTCAGGGTCAGGTCGATCGAGATGGCACAGGTGAACAGGCCCTGGCAAACCGCCAGGACAGTGGCATTGCGGCTGTTGCCGCGATTACCGTTGTTGCTGATATTGAGGGCGTCGCTGGTAGCAGGGCGATCAGGCGGATTCATCGGGGCAGACTCCTGGCAGTCAATGACAAGGAAATAAGGGAAAATGAAGGAAACTCAGGGGAAAATTGTCGGATTGCCGCCAAATGGCGTCAATGACACAAAACCTTCAATTCCTGCCAGGCAGGCCGATCCAGGCAAGCCGGCAATCCAGCCAGATCAAGGGGGAGATTTCCATGCTGATGCAGGCCAATGAATCCGCAGTCCTGGTCGTCGATCTCCAGAAGAAGCTGTTGCCGGCTATCCATGAGGGCCCATCCATCCTCTCCCATGCAGTGCGCATGGCCACCATCGCGGGACTGCTCGGGGTACCGGTGATCGGCACCGAACAGGTACCCGACAAGCTCGGTCCCAACCATCCCGATATCGCCCGGCTGTGCGACAAGATTCTGCCCAAGCGCCATTTCGATGCTTGTGCCGAAGGCTTGCTGCCGGCACTGCCCATGCCGGTGCGGCAGATCATCGTCACCGGTTGCGAAGCGCACATCTGCGTGCTGCAGACGGCACTGTCGCTGCTGCATGCGGGCTACCGGGTGCTGCCGCTGCTGGAAGGCTGTGGCTCGCGCCGGCCCGCCGATCGTGACGCCGCCTTCGAGCGCCTGCGCGCGGCAGGCGCCACCCTGGTCACGCTGGAAATGGTGGCCTACGAATGGATGCGCGAGAGCAGCCATCCGCAATTCCGCAATGTCCTGCACCTTATTAAATAGATAAAATCAATCTCGCTAGGTGAGATAATTTCAACGTAACCGAAAAGTACCTTCCGTATTGAAGCGATGAAAGTTTGCCTCCCGCAGTGCGTCGGTACGTTGCAGAGCGGGGAACTGTGGTAAAACATCATCATAAAAACATCGTGATGACGCCAAGCCAAGTGCAGCAGACGCCGCCACAACAAAGAGGAATTCGAAACACTTATGTCCAGCCTACCCGCTCCGTCGCCCACCCGCGCCCCACCTCCCCTGACGCTGCACGCCTTGCGTGCCAGCTGCTCGTCCTGCAGCATGCACCAGCTGTGCCTGCCGATGGGGCTGGACCAGGGCGATATGCAACGCCTGGAGCAAGTCATCAACCGGCGCCGCAAGGTCAAGCGCGATGAACCGCTGTACCGCTTCAACGACAAGTTCGAGATGCTCTACGCCATCCGCCTGGGGCATTTCAAGACCTTCCAGCATAATTCCAGCGGCGGCCAGCAGATTACCGGCTTCCAGATGGCCGGCGAACTGCTGGGCATGGATGCCATCGGCGGCGGCCAGCACCTGTGCGAAGCCGTGGCGCTGGAAGACAGCGAAGTCTGCGAAATTCCCTTTGCCAGCCTGGAAGACCTGTTCCGTGACATGCCCGCGCTGCTGCGCCAGTTCCACCGGATGATGAGCCTGGAAATCTCGCGCGAGCAACGCGTCATGCTGACCCTGGGCAGCATGACGGCCCAGCAGAAGATGGCGGCTTTCCTGCTGAACCTGTCCTCGCGCTATGCCAGCCGAGGCTATTCGTCGACCCGCTTCCAGTTGCGCATGACCCGCGAGGAAATCGGCAACTACCTCGGCCTGGCCGTCGAGAGCGTCAGTCGCCTGGTCACCAACTTCAAGAAAACCGGCGTGATCGACGTCAATCACCGCGACGTCGAGTTGCGCGACCTGCCCGCCCTGCGCGCCATCGCCCTGGGCGAAGACCCCTGCACCTGAACTTGCCGCCCGCACCTTGTACCCCGGCCGTGGCCTTGGCCAGGGAAACCGGGGACAAGCGCTAGAATATCCGGATGACCCAATCCAAGCTGCCGGACCAGTCCTTCCTGAAACGTTTCCTGCGCGCCCGCCTGGCGCCTGATCATCCGCTGGGCCTGCCACTGACCACGGGCATCCTTGCGCTGCTGGCCTGCACCCTGCTCTTTGCGCTGGTCGGCTACGAAGTCCATACCCATGGCGCGATCACGCGCCTGGACCAGACCCTGGCCGACTGGTTCAACCGGCATGCCTTCCCACCACTGACGCAAGCCGTCCTGGGCTATACCCATCTGCACGGCACCATCGGTGTACTGGTCATGGGCGCACTGCTGTTGCGCCACATGCTGCGGGCCCGGCAATGGCCCTGGGTGATAGCCCTGGTGCTGGTATTGCCGGGCGGCATGCTGCTCAATGTCGCGCTCAAGCACGTCTTTGCCCGCCTGCGGCCTCATTTCGAGGATCCCATCCTGGTACTGCACAGCTACAGCTTCCCCAGCGGCCATACGATAGGCGCGACGCTGTTCTATGCCACGCTGGCGGCCTATCTGCTGAACCCGCCGGGCCGCTCACCCGTGCGTGGCGGCAGACGCGTGGCCATCATCGGTGGCGCGGCGCTGCTGGTGGTGCTGACCGGCTTGAGCCGCATCTATCTCGGCGCACATTTCTTCAGCGATGTCGTGGGTGCGGCGTTGCTGGGCATGGCCTGGTTTGCGCTATGGACGACGGTGGTTTTTACGCTGCAACGGCACTATTGTGGAAGAGCGCACTCCAACTGACTTTGCCACGATCTTCGCTGCGGATGCCAGACCCGACACCTACCCACCATCACGCACCAGCGGCCGCCCCTGCCCAGGCAGCCGTCCTCTTGCACCGCCCCGACGTGGTGGCCACCATCAACGCCCGTGCCGGTGGCGGCCATGCCCAGGCCCTGGCTGCCCATATCACCGGGCAGTTCGCCCGTCATGGCCTGCATGCCAGCGTCCACCTGGCGCAGCGTGGCGAGGACATGCTGGCCGTGGCACGCCAGGCCGTGGCCGATCAGGTGCCGGTGGTGGTGGTCGGTGGTGGCGACGGCAGCATCAATGCGGTGGCCTCGGCCCTGCTGGCAGCACCCCACTGTTGCAGCGCCCTGGGTGTGCTGCCGCTGGGGACCCTCAATCATTTCGCCAAGGACCTCAACATCCCGCTGGAACTGGACGAGGCCATCGCCAACATCGCCAGCGGACGGCGCCTGCGGGTCGACAGTGGCGAAGTCAACGGCCAGGCCTTCATCAACAATTCCAGCCTGGGTCTGTATCCCGATATCGTGCGCGAACGCGAAAAGCAGCAGGCCCGCCTGGGACGCGGCAAGTGGCTGGCCTTCACCTGGGCCGCACTGGGCGCGCTGCGCCGCTATCCCTTCCTGCGCGTGCGCTTGTACATCGATGGCCAGCCGCACTGGCGACGCACACCCTTCGTCTTCATCGGCAACAACCGTTACCTGATGCGCGGCCTGGATATCGGCAAACGTTCCACCCTCACCGAAGGCCAGCTCAGCCTGTACGTGTGCCACCACACCGGTCGCTGGGGTTTGCTGCGGCTGGCGCTGCACGCCCTGTTCGGACGCCTGGAGCAGGCCCATGATTTTGACGTATTGAGTGCCACCGAGATCCATATCGAGACCCACCGCAAGCGCATGCGCGTGGCCACCGATGGCGAGGTGCTGATCATGCAGACGCCATTGCACTACCGCATCCGCCCGGCCTCGCTGGAAGTGATCGTGCCGCACGAGACCGCCTCAGCACCCGGGCATGACAGCGCCGACAAGCTGTGGGGGGACCACTGATGCGTACCCTCATCCACCTCTCCGACCTGCACTTCGGCCGCACCGATGCGGCCATCATCGAGCCGCTCATCGCCCAGGTCCATGAACTCAAGCCGGACCTGGTGGTCGTCTCCGGCGACCTGACCCAGCGCGCGCGCGCCAGCCAGTTCCGCCAGGCGCGCCAGTTCCTGGACGCCCTGCCGCAACCGCAACTGGTGGTGCCGGGCAACCACGACGTGCCGCTCTTTAACATCGCGGCCCGCTTGATGCGGCCGCTACGCAAGTACCGCCGCTACATCACCGAGGAGCTGCAGCCGGTCCACCTGGACGAGGAGATCGCAGTGGTCGGGATCAACACGGCACGCGCGCTGACCATCAAGGATGGCCGTGTCAATGACCGCCAGATCGAAATGGCCCGGCGCCAGCTGGCCGCCGTGGGCGACCACCTGGTCAAGATCATCGTCACGCATCACCCCTTCGACCTGCCGCCAGGGCCGCAGCATCACGGCCTGGTCGGCCAGGCCCTGCCGGCCATGCGGGCCTTCGCGCTGTGCGGCGCCGACCTGCTGCTGGCCGGGCATGTGCATACCAGTTCGGCCGTCAGCAGCGCGGGGCGCTACCGCATTGCCGACTATTCCGCGCTGGTGGTGCAGGCCGGCACCGCCACGTCCACACGCGGGCGCGGCGAAGTCAATTCCTTCAACGTCCTGCAGGTGGAGGCGCACCAGATCGTGGTGCACCGGCTAGGCTGGGTGGAGGCCCAGCAATCCTTTGCGCTGGCCGGCTCCCAGACCTTCGTACAGCGGGGCAGCGAGTGGTTCGAGCAGCAGGGAGATGGCCAGCTTATCGGCTAGCCCGTTTCCAGCGCAGCACGTCCACCAGCAGGAACAGCAACAGGCTGGCCCCCATCAGGGGCAGGCTCCAGCCCAGCAGCATCGCCAGCAGCACCAGGCTGGCGCGTGACACCGGCGACAAGCCCAGGAAAGCCCCGGTCAAAGGCGCCAGGCCAGACCCTGCAGCGGGACGCCGGCGCCACCACATCACATAGCCCAGCACGATCAGGCCAGTGAGCGCGATGCCGAAGACGGCCATCAGGATCTGGTTGGCCAAGCCGAACAGCACGCCCATGTGGGCATCCACACCCCAGCGGATCAGCTTGGCGATGAGCGGGAAGCTGGCAAAATCGGCGCGGCTGGTGATGCTCATGCGATCGGCATCGATGGCCACCGTATCGACCTGGGTGGGCCAGGAGCGGTCCACTTCACGCACCGTCCAAGCCTGGTTGGCCGCACGCGGCGGGCGGATCTCGATCTCGCTGGCATCGATGCCACCAGCGCGGGCGATGGATTGCACCAGGTCGAAGCGGGCCGGATCGCCTGCGGCCGGCATCGGCATGCTCATGCCCTGGGCCGCCATATGCTCGGCGTGTTCACCCATGTCCATCGCCGGCACGCCTGGCTGCAACTGGGTCGACACCGAAGGCGTGATCCAGCCCAGCTGGGTACGTACCTGGCTCACCCGCTCGCCGGCCCAGCGTGACCAGGTCAGGCCGGTGGCCGAAAAGAATACCAGTCCGATCATGATCCACAAGCCCACCAGGGCATGCAGGCGCCGCGCCGTCAGTGGTCGGCGCACCGCCACGCGGGCGCTGCGACTGCGTGCGCGCCACCACAACCAGACCCCGCCCAGCGCCGCCAGCCACAGCCAGGACGCGGCCAGCTCGCTGTAGTTGCGGCCCAGCTCGCCCAGCATCAGGTTGCGGTGCAGGTAATCCAGCGTGGTGCGCAAGGGCAGCACGCCACTGGTGCCATAGACGATCAGGTCACCCTTGATCTGCAGGCTGACCGGATCGACGAAGATGGCCCGGCTCTCGGAGTCGCCCAGGCCCTTCTGGCTGAACATGACGCGGGTATTCCAGCCATCGGCCTTGGCCGGACGCACCGCGAACAGGCGCGCCTGCGGCCCCAGGAAGGCTTGCGCCGCAGCCACCTGCGCGGCCAGCGGCTGGGCCGGCCCCTGCGAGCTGTTGTACAACTGGCTGGCATAGAGCCGGGATTCGATCTGGGGCGTGAGCACGTACAGGGTGCCGGTCAGCGCCGCCACCAGGATGAACGGGCCGACAAAGAGACCAATGTAGAAATGCAGGCGCATCAGCAGCGCCTGCCATGCCATCACGCTCTGGCGCCCGGCGATGGCCTGGCCATCCCGTGCGGGCTGGAAGGATTGGGTGGTCATTTGGGAAAGAGGCCTGCGCACCGCTGGCACACAGGCTGGCTGACTGGAATGGCGCATTGTAGGCGGCGTCCCGGCCACTGCGAATGTGGCAATTTGTCGCACCATGCAAAAGAGCCGCAGGAAAAACCATGCGGCTCTGGCGGGCTCCAGCCGGCAGGCACGCCCTCAAGGGCGCGCCACGCGGGGCTTACAGGGGATTTTCGTCGATCCAGTCGCCCGAAAAGTCGAGGATGTAGGCAATGGCCTCATCTTCGGTATCGAATTCATTGGTCGGCGCCTTGCGCTGGTAGCGCAGCTTGCCACTGTCATCCTTGCCTTCGTGAATCGCGAAGCAAGCCATGATTTTTCCACTGTCGAGTTTCTTGAGCTCCGGGATGACGACGTTTCCCCTGTACGGGAAGAATTGGGACATGAATAAAGCCTCCTTGTTGCGAGGCGCAATGCTAGCACAAGCGCGACCAGCCTACCTGGGCAGCTTGTTTTCCCGGGTGCCACATATTTGCAACTTTGTTGCATCTGTGAGATATTCGCAACTTAGTTGCATTTAAGAGTTCTTCCTGCCATGGCCGGGCTCCCCAACATTTCCTCGTCCAGGGCACTCCATTCCATCCCACACATCATGACCAACTCCCATCGCCAGCCGGCTGACCGCCGGCTTCCCGTCACCGTGCTGTCCGGCTTCCTCGGTGCCGGCAAGACCACCCTGCTCAACCACATCCTCAACAACCGCGAGGGACGGCGCGTAGCCGTCATCGTCAATGACATGTCAGAGGTCAACATCGACGCCGCGCTGGTGCGCGAGGGCGGCGCCGACCTCTCCCGCACCGACGAGAAGCTGGTGGAAATGAGCAATGGCTGCATCTGCTGCACCCTGCGCGAAGACCTGCTGCTGGAGGTGCGCAAGCTGGCGCGCGAACGCCGCTTCGACCAGCTGGTGATCGAATCGACCGGCATTTCCGAGCCGCTGCCGGTGGCCGAGACCTTTACCTTCACCGATGAGGATGGCGCCAGCCTGTCCGACATCGCGCGCCTGGACACCATGGTGACAGTGGTCGATGCCTTCAATTTCCTCAAGGACTACAGCTCCCAGGACAGCCTGGGCGAGCGCGGCGAATCCATGGGCGAAGACGACCAGCGCACCGTGGTGGACCTGCTGGTCGAGCAGATCGAGTTCTGCGACGTGATCGTGTTGAACAAGCTGGACCTGGTGACCCAGGACGAGCAGGAACGCCTGCGCGCCATCCTGCGCAAGCTCAACCCGCGCGCGCGTATCGTCGACGCCGAATTTGGCAAGGTGGCGCTGGACCAGGTCCTCAAGACCGGACTGTTCGATTTCGAACAAGCCAGCCAGGCCCCCGGCTGGCTACAGGAACTGCGTGGCCAGCACGTGCCGGAGACAGAGCAGTACGGCATCACCAGCTTCGCCTGGCGTGCCCGCCGTCCCCTGCATCCACAGCGTTTCTTCGCGCTGGTCAACAGCGAATGGCAGGGCGTGGTGCGCTCCAAGGGATTCTTCTGGCTGGCCTCGCGCCCCACCCAGGCAGGTTCGTGGTCGCAAGCCGGCCCGGTCTGCCACCATGGGCTGGCCGGCAAATGGTGGGCAGCGGTTGCGCGCGAACAATGGCCGCAGGACCAGGAATCGATCGATTTCATACTCCAGCAATGGGATGACAACGTCGGCGACGCCCGCCAGGAACTGGTCCTCATCGGTATCGACATGGACCAGCAAGCCCTGCGTGACAGGCTCGACGCCTGCCTGCTCAGCGACGCCGAGATGGCGCAAGGGCCCCTGGGCTGGGCCCGCATGCCCGATCCGTTCCCGCTGTGGGGCCAGGCATGAAGCCGGGCCTGCCCGACGTGGCACGCGAGCAAGCTGCCGACATCGCCTTGCCACTGGACTGGGTCGGCATGCGCGGCATCGCCCTGCCCTTGCGCCTGGAAGACGGTGCGACGGTGCCCGCCCAGGCCGAGATCGCCGTGGACCTGCCCGACCCGCAGGCCAAGGGCATCCACATGTCGCGCCTGTACTTGCTGCTGGAGGAGCTTTCGGCACGCTCACCCGCCACACCGGTGGCACTGCGCAACTTGCTGCACCAGATGCGCGAAAGCCATGCCGATTGTGGCTCGCGCGCTGCCGCCCTGCGGCTGGACTTCGACCTGCTGCAGCGGCGCCCCGCCCTGGTCACGCCCGAGCTGCAAGGATGGAAGAGCTACCCGGTCACGCTAGCGGCCGAACTGCATGAAGCCAGCACCCGCATCACCCTGCGGGTACGCATCGCCTATTCCTCCACCTGCCCCTGCTCGGCCGCGCTGTCGCGCCAGGCCTTGCAGGACGCCTTTGCCGCCGATTTCGCGGCGCCATCGGGGATAGACCGGGCAGACGTCCTCGATTGGATGTCGCGACGCGCCAGCCTGGCCACGCCGCACAGCCAGCGCAGCCATGCCGAGATCAGCATCGCCCTGCCCGAGGCCAGCGATCATTTGCCGCTACTGGCCTTGATCGACAGCGCCGAAGCAGCGCTGGGCACGCCCGTGCAGACGGCCGTCAAACGCGCCGACGAGCAGGCCTTTGCTCTGCGCAATGGCGCCAACCTGATGTATGTGGAAGACGCCGCCCGCCGGCTGCGCCAGGCCATCGAAGCGGACTTCGGCGCCTGCGCGGTGCGGGTCAGCCATGTGGAAAGCCTGCATGCCCACGATGCCGTGGCCGCCACCGCCAGTCCCGGCTGGCAGGACCAGGTGCGCTGATTCCGGCTGATCCCGTCTGCGCAAGCCACCCTGCAGTTGGCACGCCAAGGCAAAGCGGGGTATTGTGCAAGCTTGTCCTGCGTAAATGATTTCCATGATGTCCAACGACTTTCCCACGACCCTGCAACGTCACCAATATGCCGCCTTCGAGCCCGGCCCGCGCCTGCTGGTGCTGGGCGCGGTACACGGCAACGAGACCTGCGGTACGCAAGCCATCGCCCAGCTGCAACGCGAACTCGATAGCGGCGCGCTGCGCCTGCGACGCGGCCTGCTGACCCTGGTACCGATCACCAATCCGCTGGCCTATCGCAAGCAGCAACGCCAAGGCGAGCGCAACCTGAACCGCAACATGCGCGTCAATGCGGCGCCAGCCAGTTTCGAAGACCACATCTGCAATGTGCTCTGCCCCTGGATCGATGAGCACGAGGTCCTGCTGGACCTGCATTCCTTCCACACCGGCGGCGTCCCCTTCGCCATGCTGGGGCCGGAAGACAACCAGGGCGAGGTCGAGCCCTTCGCCCATGCCGCCGCCGAGGCGCGCATGGTGGCACACCTGGGCTGCAAGCGGGTGGTCGAAGGCTGGATGAGCGCCTACGTACGCGGAGTGGAAAGACGCCGCCAGCAAGGGCGCGCCGTCTCGCCCGACCTGCTGGACCGGCAATACGGCGTGGGGACCACCGAGTATGCGCGCGGACGCGGCCTGTACGGCGTGACGCTGGAATGCGGCCAGCATGACGACCCGCGCGCGCCGCAGGTGGCCTATCACGCCATCCGCCAGACCCTGGCCCTGCTGGGCATGATCGATGTACCGTTGGCGCCGCCGGTGGAGGGTATCGAGATCATCCGCTTGGTCGACGTGATCGACATGGACCACGCCGCCGACAGCTTCACCCGCGAATGGGCCAGCTTCGATCGCGTGCGCCAGGGCGAGGTCATCGGCCACCGTCATGGCGGCGCGCCGGTCACCGCCCCTGGCGATGGCTACATCGTCTTCCCCAACCCGCGCGCCCTGCCGGGCAATGAGTGGTTCTACTTCGGCGTGGACAGCGAGCGCCGGCTGTAAGGCCGGTGGATCAG
>JAFAMT010000095.1 GCA_019233085.1 Herbaspirillum sp. | reverse complement strand
CAGGGCAACGCGCAGTTCCTCGCGTTCGATCAAGGGATCGGCCGAGGCCAGCGGCAGCGCGTCCATGCGCAGCGGCAGGCTATCCTGCGCGCCCTTGCGCAGCGGCACCGGCAAGTCCACGCCCAGGCCAAGCAGGCTGGACTCGATCGTGATCTCGGGCTGGCGCTGACGCACCTGCACCGTGGCGTTGTAGCGGGTACCGCCGGACAGGCGTGCCAGCAGGCGCTGCAGCGAGGGCTCGGTGTACTGCTTGCGCAGCGCCTCGATATTGATGGCCCCCTCCAGCCTGACCTGGGTACTGCCATCGTGCTGGGTGCCGCCGCTGATGGCCAGGGCATCACCCAGGAACTGGCCGCGCACGCCGTTGAGGGTGAAGCCGTGCTCGTTGAACTCCACCTTGCCGTTGGTGCGGTAAAGCAGCGGCAACTCCGGCAGCAGGTCCACATCATTGTTGGCGAACACGAACGCACCCTGGGCGCGGGTCTCGATGGCATGGTGCAGCGGCATCTGGAACTTCAGGTCCAGCCTGGCCTCGCCGGTGGCACTGGCATGCTCCATGACGTTGCCGGTCCAGCGCGCCACCGGGCTCTGGTTCACGTATTGCAGGAACACCGGCATGGAGGCATTGGCAACGCCGTCGATCTCCAGCTCGGCCTCGTGCGAATCCACATCGGCTACGCGGGCGGTGACCGGGCCCAGGCGGGCGCCCAGGCTACGGGCGCTGTCGGCCTTGATCTCCAGCCGGGTACGGTCCAGGCTGAGGTGGCCGCGGCCCTCTTCAAGCAAGGGCCATTCGGGTTCCTTGCCGTCGCGGCCCAGGTGGCCCGGCGTGTAGTTGATTTTGAGTCCTTCGAAATCGCCGTCGACCAGGAACTGTCCGCGGGGCTTCTCGCCCGGCTTGGCGGTGTGGAAGGGGAAGTCGGCCAGCGCGCCCTTGAGCGAGAACTGCACGTCGTGCAGCCGGCCATCCAGCAAGCCATCGGTCAACCAGTGCCGCAGGGGCTCGCTCATGTGCTGGGGCAGGTAGCGGTGCACCACCTTCACATCGAAGGTGCTCAGCTCGCCACTGATATCGACGCTGCCGGCCGACTTGCCCTGCAGCGGCAGCACATGGCGGCCGCGCAGGCTGCCGGCCACGCCGGGCTGGGAAAACTGCATCTGGTCGATGTCCACCTGCAGGTCCTGGTCTTTGAGGTATTGCCAGCGGGCCTGCATCTTGAGGGTGTCCAGCGCCAGGCTGGGTTCGCTGAACATCTGGGCCGGCAGGTCGATGGCCAGCTTCTGCGCATCCAGGTGCACGGTGCCGCCCTTCTCGCTGGCGTCGATGTCACCGCTGATGTTCTGGAAGCCCGGGACGCCCGCCCATTGTGCCCGCGCCGGCTGGACGCCATTCTTGCCCGGCTGCACGTGGGCCGCCATGGCCTTCATGCCGAGCCCGGCGAAGCGGCCCTGGACGCGGTAGGAACTCAGTTCCGGGTAACTGCCCTGCCATTGCACGGTGAAGTCACGCAGCTCGCCGCGCGGGGCCAGGTCGTCCAGCAGCTTGCGCTGGGAGGGCGCCAGCGGCAGGCGGGTGGCCAGCTGCGAGAGCGTCTCCAGGTTCAGGTAGGTGGCCTTGACGCTGGTACGTTCGGCCTTCAGCGGCGAGGCCGGTTCATAGCTTTCCGACACCGTGGTGGGCGGCAGCACGAAGCCATCCGGGGTTTCGATGGAGAAATCCGTCAGGGTCACCTGGTGGCCGTTGGCACCGAAGGTGGGCAGGCCATCCTCGGGCGTGGTGCCCAGGCTTTCGCTAGCAGAGATGCGTCCATTGACCCGCTTCAAGGCCAGCGGCTCCAGTTGTCGCGACAATTGGGCGTTGAAGTCGGTGAGGCCGAGGTCGGCGGTGAAATTGGCCACCTTGGCATGGTCCAGCGACAGCCAGGCGCGCACCGAGCCGGTACCGCTGTTGATGGGGATGGGATAGTCGAAATAGGCGCGCCAGACCGAGAGGTCAGTGCGGAGCAGGTCGACGTAGAGCAGCCCCTTCCAGCGCATGATGTCTGAGCTGCGGGCAAATGCCGGATGGCTGAAATCGGCCCGCACATCCAGCGGCGCGGCCAGGGTCTGCGGCGGGATGGCGCGCAGCGACAGGCGGTGGCGCAGCCAGCGGTTGTGCAGGACCAGGTTGACGTCTTCCAGCACCAGTTCGGGGGCGTTGCGCAGTTCATCGTCCCAGCGCAGCTTGCTGTGGCGGATCACGATCTCGCGCTGCGACAGCAGCCAGTCCAGTGAACTGCCGTTGCCACCCGTGGCCACCGGGATGCCAGCCACGAAGAACTTGCCGGTGGCATCGCGCCGGATGGCCAGGTCGGCGCCTTCGATGCTGAGGTTTTCCAGCTGCAGGCCGGCCACCAGCACGCTGCTCCAGGACAGCGTGGTATCCACCTGCGGCAGCGTCAGCGCGGCCTCACCGGCCTGGTCGTGGACGGTGATATTGGTAAGCGACAATTGCGGACGCAAGCCGCGCCAGGAGGCGTCGATGGCATCGATGCTGACGGCGCGCCCGATCTTCTGCGATACCAGGCGTTCGATCTGGGGCTTGTAGTGGCCGATTTCGGGCAGCACCGCATAGCGCAGCACCAGGAACAGTGCGCAAAATACGAAATAGGCCAGCAGCAGCAGCTTCAGGGTGAAGCCCAGCACATGGTGGCTGGCCCGGTTCAAGCGAAAATAGCTGCCCCGCGCAATCCGCCAGCACAGCGCCCAACGGCTATGCCTGGGTGCGGCGTTATGTTGTTCTTGGGACATCAGGATGCAATGGCAGCTGGGTAGGGATTAAATCGGGCGGGTGACATGATCGCATGGAAAACCGGGCCATGCCATCCGCACCATGTCACTAAGAGCGGCAAAATGACCGATAAGTTTAAAAAGGGGCGATAGAATCCCCCATGTCCGGTGAAATCGTCAGCCCGATGTCAGGCCGCACTGCATTTTCGGCCGCCTGGCAGGATCGCTGTAGTGGATTTACCTGCTGTTTTCCTTCTTTTACACCTTGTTGCGGAGCTTTCCGGTCCTTTATGTCAGTCACGCCCGTTCATCACCGCTCGCTGGTCGACGCCACCGCCTCGCGCTACTACACCCGCTGGACCCAGGCCGACCCCGGCCGCCCTGCCCTGGTGGCCGAGGCCGCCACCCGGCCGCTGGAGCGCGCCTTCCTGCAGCATTGCCTGGAGCGCGACCTGGCCGCCGGCCTGTCGCTCAATGCCGCCATGCGCCGGCTGCGCAACCTGGTGGTCTGTACCCTGATCACCCGCGACCTTGATGGCCGGGCCGACCTGACCGAGGTGGTCGCCACCATGACCGGCTTTGCCGACTTCGCCGTGCAAACCCATCTGGCCGCGCTGATGCAGGAACAGAGCGCCCTCTACGGCCAGCCCATCGGCGAGGAATCCGGCCGGGTGCAAGAGATGATCGTGCTGGGCATGGGCAAGCTGGGCGGCGGCGAGTTGAACGTCTCCTCCGATATCGACCTGATCTTCGTCTATCCCGAGGATGGCGATACCCGCGCCGAGAGCGGCCAGAAATCGCTGTCGAACCATGAATTCTTCGTCCGCCTGGGCAAGAAGCTCATCGGCGCACTGGCCGAGATCACCGAGGACGGCTTCACCTTCCGGGTGGACATGGCGTTGCGGCCCAACGGCAATTCCGGCCCGCTGGTGGCCAGCTTCAACATGGTGGAGGAATACCTGGTGCGCCAGGGCCGTGAATGGGAGCGCTACGCCTGGACCAAGGCCCGCGCCCTGACCGGCACGACCGAGGATATCGCCACGTTGGAGGCGATCAGCCGCCCCTTCATCTTCCGCCGCTACCTGGACTATGGTTCCATCGACGCCCTGCGCTCCATGCACGGCCAGATCCGCGCCGAGGTCAAGCGCCAGGAAGCGCTGCATCCGGACCGCAGCAACAACGTCAAGCTGGGCCGCGGCGGCATCCGCGAGATCGAATTCACCAGCCAGGTCTTCCAGCTGATCCGGGGCGGCCGCGACCCCGAGCTGCGCGACCGCTCCACCCGCATCACCCTGCGCACGCTGGCGGCCAAGGACTTGCTCGCCCCCGCGGTGGTGGAGCAACTGCTGGATGCCTACACCTTCCTGCGCGACCTGGAACACCGGCTGCAATACCTGGAAGATGCCCAGACCCACACCCTGCCGGTGAACCCGGATGACCTGCTGCTGGTGGCCCAGATGATGGGCTACACCCAGGTCGATGCGCTGCTGCAAGAGCTGGAGCACCAGCGCGTCATCGTGGCGGCGCAATTCGATGCCATCTTCGCCGACAAGCAATCCGGCGAGGGCGACGCCGACACTCCGTGCGTGAGCGTGAGCGACAATGATGGCCTGGAAGGCCTGGCCGATGCGCTGCGCCTGATCGGCTTCCCCGAGGCCGATATCGAGGATGGCGCGCGGCGCCTGCACCTGACCTGGCAGTCCCCGCGCATGCAAAGCCTGCCCGAGGCCAGCCGCAATCGCCTCAACACCGTCATCAACACCTGCCTGCCGCTGCTGGCGGCGCTGCATTACGACCAGTTGCCGGCGCTGGGACGGCTGCTCGATTTCCTCGAAGCCATCGCCCGCCGTGCCGCCTATCTGGCGCTGCTGACCGAATATCCCCATGCCCTGCAGCGCCTGGTGCGCATGATCGGCGCCAGTGGCTGGGCCGCCACCTACCTGACCCGCCACCCGCTCTTGCTGGACGAACTGCTGGACGACCGCAACCTCAAGGCCGGCTCCGACTGGAGCTCCTTCGCCGACAATTGCCGGCGCCAGCTGGCCACGGCCCAAGGCGATACCGAGCGCCAGCTCGACATCCTGCGCGAACTGCATCACGCTGAGCAGTTCCGCCTGCTGGCACAAGACCTGGAGGGCGAGCTGTCGGTGGAAAAACTGGCCGACGAGCTCTCGGCTCTGGCCGATGTGCTGGTGCAGGTGACCATCGAGGCAGTCTGGCAGACCATCGCCCAGCGCCACCGCGAGGTGCCGCAATTCGCCGTGATCGCCTATGGCAAGCTGGGTGGCAAGGAACTGGGCTATGCCTCGGACCTGGATGTGGTCTTCCTCTACGATGACGACGACCAGGATGCGCCCGGACTCTACGCCAAGCTGGCGCAGCGTTTCATCACCTGGATGACCAGCCACACGCCGGCCGGCACGCTGTTCGACATCGATGTCGCCTTGCGCCCGGACGGCGCCAGCGGGCTGCTGGTCTCGCCGGTATCCTCCTTCGAGAAGTACCAGCTCAACTCGGCCTGGATCTGGGAACACCAGGCACTGACCCGGGCGCGCTTCTGCGCCGGCGA
>JAFAMT010000476.1 GCA_019233085.1 Herbaspirillum sp. | reverse complement strand
CCGGTGAATCTGGATTTCTTGCCCGCAGATCAGTACACATACATCGGCAGCTTCTTTACCAGTCACCGCCAACTGGTGCTGGACTTGGCATTGCACGTATTCAGGTACGCCTTCACGCCAGATCCGAGCCCCAAATTCACCGGCGGTCTTGCACTCCAGGATTTGGACATCAGACGCTCCCAGGATCTCGCGATCGATGTTGGCAAGCATCCAGGCCTTGTCAGGATCGGGATGCTGAAGGACCGCGTTGATTTTGCGTACCTTGTTGCCAGTTTCGTGCGCATAGTGAGCGGCCACGATAGGTTCCAGAAGACTGCCCCAATAGGTTGCACTGGTACGGTTTCCTGGATCGGAGTGAGGCAGCAGATGGGCACGCCCCGTCTTGATCATCCACAGCTCCAGCATGGATTGATGGGGATTCAATCCAATCGCCGCAGCGGCATCCGAACTTCCGATGCCCTGGCGCCGCACTGATAGCCATTCTTCTTGAGACAGGTCCCGGGTCTTGACCAGTCTTAAGGCTGCACGGCTGTGACGCCTGGTCGATTGCACATTTGGTACAGGCATAGCACTCCTTTCAGAAAAGAAAAAAGCCCGGGCACTTGGCTCGGGCTTTATGTCGTTGAGATCAAGGTTCAGCTCACCAGGGCGATGGCTTGAGCCAGGGCATCATTCTTCAGATTGGCGCCTGTACCGAACCAAGCAGAGTCCAGGCGGTAGTCCGTGCTCCTGGCACGTCGTTCATGATCCACAAACTCGGTCACCGCATTGAGGAGACCGAAAGCAGTGTTTTTGGTGGAAGACAGCTCCGCCCCTCGGCCGTGGCCGACATACAGCTCCCGTACTTTCTTCATGGCGCGTTCGTTGGTGAATTTCTCCTGGGGATTGGCAAAAAGTTGAGTAATGAAGGCATCGGACTCAGCGTACTTCAGTTTGCGTTCCGAGAGTCTCTTCATTTGGTAGACAAAGTCGTCCCACGAGGACGACGACAGTCCCAGTTGGCGTTTAACGGCCTTCGGATCGAAGGTGGTGGAGTGAGGGACTTTTACTGCGGCACTGCCGTCTTTGAGTGCGACGGCCAGAGTGTTGTTACACACGACCCGGATACTGGTGAATTGCGCTGTTGTGGCCAACGTACCATCGCATCCGGTAGCCAGGAGCAAATAGCCATTCATCGTGTCATTTCCCTTGATATTGGCGGTCATGTTGGTCTTGGCAAGCGCCCACACCTTACGGCCGCCTTTGAGGACACCAGCTGTTTCCAAGGTAAAACCATGCGCCTTGGTCAGATCACGGTAGAACTCCAGCACATCGCGAGGCTGTACCACCTGGAACCGCTGCGAGACAACAGAGAGAGCAGCCCTAGTATCAGAACGATAGAGAACTTTCTGATCGTCGAATGCGCAGTGGTCCGCGTTCTCGCCAGGTTGGAAGTAGACAGGAGACTCCTGGATATTCCACTCCATGCCAGCCTGCTTTGCCCAGACGGAGAGGGGGGATTTAGCCGAGAGCTGATTGCCCAGGCCGTGCCAGGGTGTGGTATTGGCGTAGGCCATCGATTCGATCAGGTGTGCCATGATGATTTCCTTTCTAGAATGAAAAAGCCCGTCGTGAGACGGGCTGTGGGGAGCGCGAAAAATGGAGCATTAACTGGAGAATGTGTAGTTGCAGTCGGCGCAGCGATAGGTACTTAGGATCCGGGCATCGACCGTATGGCAGATCGGTGATCTTGTCCGACAATTGGCAGTGGTACCTGTGAACTGCGCCAAGAGGGCTTTTCCCAATATGCTTCGGGCGAACCCCATTTGACGCATAGACGTTTCGGTGCGAGCCCCGATTTCGTTTTCTGCCAGTGCGGCGAAGTGATCAGCTCCAACACCTGCCGTGTCGCCGACCTTGCTTCGGTGCCGCTCTTTGCGCTGTTGAGGGAGCAAATTTAGGGAGTGACAGACAGGGCACGAAAGACTCATGCGGTACCTTTGTCGGTCAGGAACAGGAGTGTCAGCAGGGCGTTTCCCACGATGCTGAGAATGAGAATAATGCGAAGGTTTAACATGCGTATTCCTTGGTGAGCGTTAAACAACGAGTTGGAGTACTTACTTTTCCAATCTCACACAAGGAATATGTATTTGAAAAAATCTGGGATGAATGAATATTCCCCGCGTCAAAGCCGTCTAGTACTCTGTAAATAGCACCCCTGATGGCGCGGTCTCAGGTTCCTGTTGAGCGTATAATTTGTGCCATGCTGCTGCTTCGTGGCAGCCCTACACCAACAGGCTGGATCTTCTTTGATGTCCGACTACTTGTGGCCGGCGTAGTCGAATCATTTGAAGTACGCTATGACAAAATCACTAGAAATGATCATCCGTGCCACAGTGGCACGAACAGAAGAGCAACTCGGTCTGGCGAAAGGTTTTTTCTCTGACCTTCGCACGTCTATTAGCGACTGGGATTATTGCGAAGATTGGACAGTTCCTGGAAGGATTCACAACAAAAATTCTGACCGATGAATTTGGCCGTCCGGAAATGCAAGATTGGCTCGGCCACCAGACCCAAAATCAACGGATTAAACTCGCTCGTACGCTAGGCATCATCCTCGGCAAGCACTGTAGGCTCTTTGAAAAGGTCTCTCACATTAGAAACGCCTATCTTCACGATTTACAAAATACGGGGCTAACTCTCGTCGATTATTTTGCAGTCGATGAGAAGCATGCAGTTAGCATTGCGAATGGACGGCTCTGAACGTCGGAAAACAAAAAACCGCCTAACCATGCGGGGTTTAGGCGGTTTTCTGAATTTCCTTGGACACCCTTGGAAGGGAAGATGGTGGAGGCGGTGGGGGCGCAACTGAGGTCGCAAGGAAATGACACTAACGACAAAGCCGGCACGCAGCCGGCTTTGTCGTTTCTACGGCCAGCGCAGTGCCACTCAGACCTGTGCCATGCCGCCATCAACGAAGAGCTCGATGCCGTTGATTAAGCTGGCATCATCCGAGAGCAGGAAGTCGCGCCGGCCCTGCCGCGCGGCAAGAGGTGCACGCGCTAGCGAGCCGCACAAAAAAATACCCCGGCCGCAGCCGGGGTATCGTTCAGCCCACACCACCGGGATCAGTGGCTGTTGTCGGTCTTGGCGGCAGGGGAGGTGGCCAGTGCCTCGTTGCGCTGGGCGGTGGAGTCCACCTTCTCCTGCTTCAGCTGGGCCTTGGCGGCCTTGCGGTCGGCCTTGTACTCTTGCTTGGCAGCCTTCTTCTGTTGCTTGTACTGGGCCTTGGCGTCGGCATCGGCCTGGCGCTTCTGCACGAAGTGATCAGGCGATGGCGTTCCCGCCGTGGCCGCAGCCGGTGCGGCGGACTGGGCCATGGCACTGCCGGCCAGGGCGAGGAACAGGGACGGAATCAGAATATGACGTGCTTTCATTTTTCTACCTCCTTGCTGTCGTTGGCTGTAAGCGGGATGGCGAACGGGTTTCGCCTGTCCGAGCCACCACTATAGGCAGGCAGACGGCCGCATCATGTCAGACAAGCGCTGATTCTGCGCTTCGCCGATGGCGCGACTTGCTGTGCGACGATGCCGACCACGACATACCGCCGTATGCGCACAAGCAAGACGGGGCGAGTGCTGGCTTGGCTTTTGCTACACAATAGGCCTGGTTTTCCTGCATCGACATCGACGCTCATCTCACACGACCTCATGGACACCCGCTCCACTCCCTCCGACATCGCGCCCGACCTGCCATTGGCGGCGCGCCTGTTCGCCCAATTACGCCAGGATAACGACGCCCTGCATGGCCCCGATACCGGCGTCACCCGCGACACCTATGGGGCCGGCGAAGAACGCGCCCACGCCCTGATGGCCGAAACTGCCCGCACACTGGGACTGGAAGTACGCACCGACGCCGCCTGCAATCTCTACCTGACCCTGCCGGGCCGCGATCGCAGCGCGCCGGCAGTGATGACCGGCTCGCACCTGGATTCGGTGCCGCGTGGCGGCAACTACGACGGCGCGGCCGGTGTGGTCGCCGGGCTGGCGGTACTGGCGGGATGGGTGGCCGCGGGTGTGCAGCCGCAATGCGATGTCACCGTGATGGGGGTGCGTGCCGAGGAGAGCGCCTGGTTCCCGGTTTCCTATATCGGCAGCAAGTCGGCCTTCGGCCTGCTGCCACCCGATGCACTGGAGATCCTGCGCCTGGATACCCGCCGCAGCCTGCGCGAGCACTTGCAGGCCTGTGGCGGTCGTGTTGAAGACATTGCCGCCGGCCAAGCCCACCTGTCGGCTGTGACCATTGCCTGCTTCCTGGAACTACATATCGAACAGGGGCCGGTGCTGGTGGAGGCCGCCGAGCCGCTGGGCGTGGTCACCGGCATCTGCGGCAGCCTGCGCTATCGCCATGCGCGCGTGCTGGGCGAGTATGCGCATTCGGGCGCGACCCCGCGCAGCCACCGCCACGATGCCGTGGTCGCGCTGGCCGAGGTGATCACGCGCCTGCAACAGGATTGGGCGGACATGGAAGCCGCCGGCGAAGAGCTGACCCTGACCATCGGCCAGGTCTCTACCGATGCGGCGCAAGCCGATATCAGCAAGGTCGCCGGCTTGGTCAGCTTCGGCGTCGATATCCGCTCGCGCAGCACGGCCAGCCTGCAGCGCATGGAGACGCATCTGCTGGCAGCGGTGCGCCAGGCCGAGGCGCGCCACGGCGTGCGCTTCGAATTGGGCGAACGCACCGGCAGCCAGCCGGCGCAGATGGATGCCGGCCTGCAGGATGCGCTGGCAGCAGCGATCGAGGCAATGCAGTTGCCCCATCGCCGCCTGCCCAGCGGCGCCGGGCATGATGCGGCCCTGTTCGCCAACCAGGGCATCGCCACCGCCATGCTGTTCGTGCGCAATGCCCATGGCAGCCACAACCCGGACGAGGCGATGGACCTGCAGGATTTCGGCGCCGGCGCGCAGGTGCTGGCCCGGGTGATGGCGCAGCGCGCCGGCATCCGCGCCGCCGGCAACGGCGACTGATCAGCGGTCCAGCCGCAGCACCAGCTTGCCGAAGGGCCCGCGCTCCAGGTGATCGAGGGCTTGCGGCAGTTGTGCGAAGCCGTACTGTTCATCGATCACCGGTGCCAGGGCCAGCTGGTCGGCCGCCCGTACCAGGTCTTCCAGCGCGCGCCGGTGGCCCACGCCGATGCCCTGCACCACGTGCCGCCCCAGCAGCAGCGGCGGGCTGGCGGCCTGCACGCGGGCCTCGCCCAGCAGGCCGATCAGCGACACGCGTCCACCCTGTCTCAACGCCTGCAGAGAGCGATCCAGGTTGTCGCCACCGGCGATCTCCAGCACATGATCCACGCCCCGGCCCTGGGTCAGCTCGCGGGCGACATGATGCCATTCGGGTTGACGCAGGCGATGGATGCCATGGGTCGCTCCCAGGGCCAGCGCCCGTTCGAGCTTGGCATCGTCACCGGAGATGACGATGGTGCGCGCCCCATGCGCCAGCGCCAGCTGCAGACCGAACAGCGCGACACCGCCGGTGCCTTGCACCACCACGGTCTGGCCCGCATGCAGGTGACCATGCTCGATCAATGCGGCCCAGGCGGTGAGACCGGCGCAAGGCAGGGTGCTGGCCTGGACATCGTCCAGTGCGGCCGGGGCAGCCACGGCCCAGTCCTGGTGCAGCACGACATACTCGGCCAGCATGCCCGGGCCCGGCGCACCCAGTGCCACGGCGTGCTCAGGCCAGATACCATCGATCCAGCCGCCCCAGAAGGTGGAGATGACGCGTTCGCCGCCGGCGAAGCGGCTCACCTCCTCACCCACGGCCACGACTTCACCGGCCATGTCCGAGGCGGGGGTCAGCGGTGGGGTGACCAGGGCACCCCCACTGCCGCTGTCGATATTCATCTTGTCGCGATAGTTCAGCGACACCGCCGCTACCCGTACCAGGATCTCGCCGCGACCGGGGCGCGGGATGTCTACGGTCTCCATGGTCAGGTGCTGCTTGCCGAACCGGTCTAGGCGCCAGCGGCGCATTTGCTGTTGCATGGGATCTCCTTGTGAGGGCGGCTCCGAAGCGGAGCAGGAGCGAGCAGTCTATTGAGGAAGTGAATGCACCGGTGGCGGTGATTTTTCGCTTGAATGGCGAATTATTTTCTACAATCGTGGCAAGCCATTGCGGCATCATCGGGCCGGGTTTTCATCAAGGGAGCAGGGGCATGGACAGTTTCAACGGCATCGCGGTCTTCATCCAGGCAGTGGAGGCGGGCAGCTTCGTGCGCGCCGCCGAGCGCTTGCACCTGTCGCGTTCGGCGGTGGGCAAGAGCATCGCGCGACTGGAGCAACGACTGGGGGTGCGACTGTTCCATCGCAATACCCGCAGCCAGAGCCTGACCGAGGAAGGGCGCGCCTACTACCAGCGTTGCCTGCGCGCCCTGGAAGAACTGGAGAGCGGCGCCGCCCAGGTCGGCGCCGAGCAGGGCGAACCGGCCGGACGGGTGCGGATCAGCATGCCAGTGCTGTTCGGCCGCAATTGCGTGGCACCCCTGCTGGTGGAACTGGCGCGGCGCTGGCCGCGCCTGGAAATTGCCGCCTCCTTCACCGACCGCCGCGTCGATCTCATCGAGGAGGGCATCGACCTGGTCCTGCGCAGCGGCCCGATCAACGACACCAGCAACCTGGTGGCGCGCAAGCTGGGGGTGCAGTCCCTGATGCTATGCGCGGCACCGTCCTACCTGGCCCATCATGGCCGGCCGCGTCGTTTCGCCGAGCTGGCGCAGCATCACGCCATCCTCTACGGAGGCGAGGCCGGCTGGCCGATCCGCGATGAAGAGGGCAGGGTGCGCGCCGCGCCGGTGGCCAGCCGGCTGCGCTTCGACGATCTCGACGCCATCACCGCCGCTGCTGTCGCCGGGGCAGGACTGGCACGCCTGCCCTGCTGGCTGAGCGCGCCGCATGTGAAGGCGGGGCGGCTGGTCAAGCTCATGGAGGAGGAATCCTATATCGCCATCGACATGCATCTGGCGTGGCCCCCCATGCGCCATGTGCCGCAGCGCATGCGTGCCGTGATCGACGTGCTGACCGAGGCGCTGCCACCGGTGCTGGGCATCGGTGCACGCCCGCCGATACGCCCCTGAACAGCGTCTTCAGGAGCGGGCGCAGGACGCCGCCGGCTGCCTATCGCTATTACTTTCTGGATATAACGATACGTCGAATGACTTTATCAAATACATTGAACAAGTTATTGTCATTTTGTATCAAGGCGATAGGAAATACCTTGTGGCACTGCAAAACAACACATGCCGGCCATGGCCAGGAATTTTCAGCTTATTCGAATTTATCATTATTTTTCAACCACTTAGACCATACTTTCCCGCCCTGGCATTGCATTTCTTGCGGTCATCCCCATGTGCAAGTGCAATGTCAAAAACCCAATTTTGGTACGAAAAAACTGATTGTTCTGGATTCTGGAATGATGTATTCCGGTTTGGATCCTTTTTCTTGGCGCCGGTGATCCTTAAACTTGGTTTCACGATGACAGCACACAGCGACTGATCCAACACCGATGGAACGGGCTGAAGTGCACATCCTCCCTCTCACAAGGAAAAGATCATGAACACCAAGAACATTGCCAAGAACCTGCTCGCAGGCCTGTTGCTCACCAGCGCCGTTGGCGCCGCCCTGGCCGAAGCACCGTATCCTCCCGAAACCAAGGTCGTCTCGACCAAGAGCCGCGCCCAGGTGGTTGCTGAGCTCAAGCAAGCTCGCGCCAATGGCGAAGTGCTGGTCACCGACCAATATCCGGCCGACAAGCCTTTCGTCTCCACCAAGACCCGTGCCGATGTGCGCGCCGAACTGCAACAAGCCCGCGCCAATGGCGAAATGATCGTCACCGAGCAATATCCGGTGGAAAAGCCCTTCCACTCCACGCTGACCCGTCAGCAAGTGCAAGACGAACTGCAGCAGGCACGTGAAAACGGCACCGCTGTGAGCAACTCCAACGGCCGCGCCCTGTAATCTGCTTTACCCTACGATACCCGGCGCCATCAGCGTCTGGTGTCATCCGCACCGGTGATCCCGGTGCGCCAGTCTCCCCCCAGGCGGGCCCACGAAAGCGACAGTCTCTCCCCTCGGTCGCCGGTAGTGTGGCCCGCCTGCCTTTTTCCAGGCCGTGTTCACGGCATCGTCGCGCCCGCCACGGCCTCGCCGTTCCCCTCGCTTTCCATCACCTGAGCCCGCAGGCGCGGCAGCGCATGGGGATACTCGCGCGCGATGAAGGCGATCATGTGCTCGCGGATCAGGCAGCGCAGGTCGAAGGCGCTGCCCGAATCGCGCGCCGAGACCAAGAGGCGCAATTGCATCGTGCGTTCGCTGGTATCGGTGACGTGCATCACGCAGACCCGCCCATCCCAGAGCGGCTGGATCTTGCAGAAGCGTTCGAACTCGGCGCGCACCGCCTGCGCCGGCACCGAGAAATCCAGCCACAGGAACACCGTGCCCAGGATGGTCGAGGAAGTATGGGTCCAATTCTCGAAGGGATTTTCGATGAACCACTGCAGCGGCACGATCATGCGTCGCTCATCCCAGATCCTGACCACGACGAAGGTGCCGGTGATTTCTTCCACGCGTCCCCACTCGCCCTTGACGATGAGCACATCATCGATGCGGATCGGTTGCGAAAACGCAATCTGTAAGCCCGCGAAGAAATTACCCAGCACCGGCTTGGCGGCAATACCGGCGACGATGCCGGCCACCCCCGCCGAGGCCAGCAGGCTGGCGCCGAACTGGCGCGCCCCCGGCAAGCTCAGCAATACGAAAGACAAGCCCAGCAGGGCGATGAGGAAATAGGCGCTGCGCGAGAGCACCCGCGTCTGCGTGAGGATGCGACGCGCCTTGAGGTTGTCGGCCACATCATAGGGATTGAGATTGATGACCGTGGCGCTGACGGATTTCACGCAACGCATCAGGAACCAGGTCAGTGCCAGGATCAGCGCAATCGAGCACAGGTAGGACGCCGTGGTCAGTCCCGGCGTGTTGTCGGGCGCGCCGGTCAGCACCAGGCGCAGCATGAACAGCATCACGCACAGCCGGCTGGCGTTGAAGGCGACCTGGGTCGCCATGGTGGTAAAGGCGTGGCCGCGCGCGAGCCGCCGCACCAGCAGGATGCCGACGCGATGCAGGGCCACCGCCAGCACCAGGGCAACCAGCGCGGCGGCGCACACGATCAGTGCGGAGCGTAACGGCCCCTCGTTGATGTTGTAGAGAAAATCCAGGTTCATGCACACCCTTTCCGGTCCGGAATGATCGGTGCCGGGGCCAGCAGGGCCGGCCGCAGCGGTTTCCGGTTCGAACAGGGCAGGCGGATTTTGTTTCCGTCTGTGGATAACTTACTTCGCCTCGCCTGTTGCCAGGGTTGCCACCAGCAGGCAGGCAGTTTCCACGGCGGCCGCCTGGGCCAGGTGTACCGGCGCCGGGCGACGACGCGGCAAGTCCTGCAGGGCGGCGAGGTCATGCGCCTCCAGGGCCAGCGCCAGGGCGCGCAACCAGTCGAGCAGGCCGGGGCAGGGCGCTTGCGGATGCGCCCACAAATGGCTGGCCGCCGCCGCCAGACGGCGCGACAGCGCCACGGCCGTGCGGCCTGCAGCCTGGTCGTGCTCGGCCCGGCTGCGCTCGCGCGCCATGCGTTGCAGCAGCAGGCCAGCCTCGACATTGGCCACGCAGGCGTCGCGGCGATGGGCGTGCATGCGCTTCATTTGCTGCGGGTCGTGGTCGGCGGCCACGGCGTCGACCAGGTAGGCCAGGTTGAGCTGGGCCATGCGCATCAGTTGTGCATGCGCATCGGTCTGTTGCCGGCGTGGCCAGAACAGGTAACTGGCCAGCACCGCCACCACCGCGCCGATGACGTTGTTGCCGGCGCGCAGCGCGGCATTGGACAGCTGATGGGCCGGGTCACCCGCCACATCGGCCACCAGCACGAATACCGGCGTGAGGAAGGTGGCGTACAAACCATAGCTGACCGGACGCAGGGCCATGGTCAATACCGTCAGCGGGAACACCAGCACCGCCAGCGCCAGCGACGAATGCACCACCAGGCAGACCGCCACCGCCAGCACGCCGCCCACCACGCTACCCACGGCACGTTCCATGCTGCGCGACCAGCTCTCGGAGATGCTCGGCTGCATCACCAGCATCGTAGCCATGGTGGCCCAGTAGCCGAAGGGCAGCTCCAGCAGATGCACAATCAGGTAGGTGGCGCCGGCTGCGGCCGCACAGCGCCAGGCGTGGTGCCACTCGGCCGACCCGGCGTGGGCATGCAGCGCGGCCTTGCGCCACAGGGCGCGCACGCGATGGGTGAAGGCGGCCAGGCCATGACGATGCAGCGCCGCTTCGCGCGCCGCCTGCTTCAAGCCGGCCGGGTCCGCACTGGCCGACACCGCCAGCGGTGTCTCGACCTGCTGCAGCATGCGACCCACGCCACTGGGCAGGCGCGCCACCAACTGGCGCAGGCGCAACATGATACGGGCATCCTCGTCGGCGGCGATGGCGTCACCCCGGTTCATCGTTCTCTGCATGGCCTGCAGCTGGCGTGCGATGGCGGCCAGCACGCGGGCGGTACGCCGGCGGGCGTGTGGCTCCTGATAGTGCGTCAGCTGTAGGTCGGCCAGTACCGTGATGCCATCCAGCAGGTCGCCGGCGCGCGCCAGGCGCACCAGCAGGTTTTCATACAGGCGACGCGATTCGGTACGCTCGACGGCCACCGCCTCCAGGGCGCGATGGGCGCTGGCGATGTCGAAGCGCGCATGGCGGCGCGTGTGCGCGGCGAGCTCGGCGGCATGGACCGCGTAGGCCGCATCGTCCAGGTCGGTGGCCGCGGCGATGGCCGCCAGCTCGGCCAGGGTGCCGTAGACCCGCGCCACCGCCTGGCGCGCCGGCGCGAACGGATGGATGCGCCACACCGTCAGGCTCAGCAGCAGCGCCCATAGGCAACCGCCGAAATAGATCAGCACATGGCTTTGCGCAATCGGCCACAGCACCACCGGGGCATCGGCCATGATGGCCGACACGCCTGCGGCCAGCATCAGCACCAGGCCGGCGGCGGCGCCATAGATGCGCGAATAGCCGGCCACCCCGGCGCAGGCCATGATGGCCAGCAAACCCGCCGGCACGCTCCATCCGGCAGCCGTGGCCGCGACCACGCCGCCCACCGTAGAGGCCAGCGCGAAGCCGCCCATGGAGGCCAGCCGGGCCCGGTTGGAGCCGGCGCTATCGGCCAGGCTGGTCAGGAAGGCGCCGATGGCGGCCCACGAGAACAAGGGATTGCCCAGCCACTCGCCCAAGAGCAGCATGGCGCTGGCACCGCAGGCCGCACGCAGGCCCTCGGACAGGTTGGTGTGGCGCAGCGGAAACTGCGCGCGCCAGCGTTCCACACGGGTACGGCAGCGGCGGCAGCTGGAGAGCAGGAAGAAACGCAACAGCGAAAAACGCGACGACAATAGCGGCGGCATCATGACAGCGTAGGTGGCTCGGGCAGGAGGGGAGGCAGGCAAGACAGGAAAGGAGTACCGACACCCGCGCTCTCATGGTCGCGACGACGTCATTCCGGTTTCGCCTTCACGGATGAGGGGGGCGGCAGGTATCGGCAGCCACCAGTATAGGAAGCCTGTGCCATGTACGGTATGACTAAAGTTCCGCTATTGCATTCCATAATGGAATGCAATCGACCTGATCTACTCAGGCCGCTCAGGCAGTTTTGGCTGGCCTGCCGGCCGGCTTGCCACCGGCGAACAGTTCGCTGCTCAAGGCCATCCAGGCCCGCGCCGCGTGGGACAGATAGCCGCCCCGCGTCACATAGGCGACCTGCCATTGCACCTCGGGCTCCACCAGCCGCACCGCCTGCAACTGGTCGGTGGCGAGGCGATGAATGAAGGGCTCAGGCAGCAGGGCCGCTCCCATCCCGGCCAGGGCCATGGCCACCAGCCAATCCCACTGGGCGCTCTGGGCGACGATCTCGGGGTGGATGCCATGCTCGCGGAACACCCCGCGCAGGCTGCGGGTAAGGCCGAACTCGTTGTTGAGCATCACCAGCGGCATGCCGTCGAGCTGGGCGCAGCGCAGCGTGGCGCGGTTCTTCTGGAAGCTGCCGGCCTGCGCCACCGCCCACATCGGATAGCGCGCCACCGGCATGGTCTGCAATTCCAGTTCCGGGTCGGCCGGCAGCACCGTCATGCCGATCTCCAGTTCGCCGCTGGCCACGCGCTGCTCGATCTGCGGGCCGGTGTCTTCCTTGAGCACGATGGCGATATCCGGGTGGTGCTGGCGGAAGGCTTTCAACACCGGCGTGCAGAGGATGTTGATCATCGGCGGGATGCCGATCTCCAGGCAGCCCTGGCGCAGGGCCTTGGTGTCGCGCACCTCGGCGTCCAGGCGCTGCATCGCGGCCAGGATCTGCTGGCCCTGCTCATACACGACCCGGCCGGTGTCGGTCAGTTGCAGGCGGCGGCCGTCGCGGATCAGGAGCGGCGCGTCGACCTCGTCTTCCAGCTGCCGGACCATCTTGCTGACCGTGGACTGGGTCACGTGCAAGGCATCGGCGGCGCGACTGAAACTGTTCAGGCGCACCGTTTCGGTGAAGTAGCGCAGGGCGCGGATATCCATGGCGGCAGCTTTCGCGGGGGCAGGGCAATCCAGTCGTTTTATGACTGGAAGGGGAGAATTTTAATCATACAGCGCATAGTACCCGGCTTCTATACTGGTTCCAAAACAAGAATGCAGGAAGTCCGTCGTGGATGCGCTGCTCACCTTTCCAAAAGAACCGAGCAGGAGCACACATGGATAGCCAACGCATCCGCCAGCCAGCCTTGGCCGGCAAGGTCATGTCGGCCGCACAGGCCGCGACATTCTTTCACAACGGCATGACCATCGGCCTGAGCGGCTTTACCCGCGCCGGCGACGCCAAGGCCATGCCACGCGCACTGGCCGATCGCGCAGCCCACGAGGACCTGCGCCTGACCGTCATCACCGGCGCCTCACTGGGCAATGGCAGTGATGGCCTCATGGCCGAAGCCGGCCTGCTGGCGCGTCGCCTGCCGTTCCAGGTCGATCCCACGCTGCGCAAGAAGATCAATGCAGGGGAGGTGATGTTCATCGACCAGCACCTCTCCGAGACCGCCGAGCAGCTGCGAAGCGGCACGCCCTCGCGCATCGACATCGCCGTCATCGAGGCGGTGGCCATCACCGAAGAGGGCATCGTACCCACCATGTCGGTGGGCAATTCGGCCAGCTTCGTGGAACAGGCCAGCCAGATCATCATCGAGCTCAACACCAGCGTGCCGCTGGCGCTGGAAGGCCTGCACGACATCTACCTGCCCGCCGCCCGCCCGGAGCGTCAGCCCATCCCGCTGACGGCGGTGCAGGATCGCATCGGCAGCAGCACCATCCCCTTCGATCCGGCCAAGGTGGTCGGCATCGTCATCACCGAAACACCCGACAGTCCCTCCTCGGTATTGCCCCCCGATGCAGAGACCAAGGCCATCGCCGGCCACGTGATCCGCTTCCTCGAATGCGAAGTCGAGGCCGGTCGCCTGCCGCATACGCTGGCGCCGCTGCAGGCCGGCATCGGCACCATCGCCAACGCCGTGCTGCATGGCCTGGTGGATTCGCCGTTCCGCAACCTGGTGATGTATTCGGAAGTGTTGCA
>JAFAMT010000471.1 GCA_019233085.1 Herbaspirillum sp. | reverse complement strand
GGGCACCGCGCTGCTGGCGCTGCTGATCCACCTCGATGGCTCCGGCGCCGTGTGCTTCCTGGTCACCATCCCGGCCATGCTGCCCGTGTACGAACGCCTGAAGATGGACAAGCGCCTGCTGGTCTGCATGGCCGCCATGGGGGCGGGCGTCAACTTCCTGCCCTGGGCGGGGGTGACGATACGGGCATCGGTGGCCCTGCATATCCCGGCCGCCGACATCTTCAAGCCGCTCCTGGCTGTCCAGGGGGCGGGCCTGGTCTTCGTCTTTGCGACCGCCTATGTCCTGGGCAAGCGCGAGGAGCGTCGGCTTGGCCTGCGCTACGACGGCGAGGCATTCGTCATCCCTCCACGGGTACTCACGGCGGAGGAAATGGCCTTGCGGCGTCCTGCGCGCTTCTGGCCCAACTTGGTGCTGACCCTGATCGTGATGGGGACCATGATCACGGGCAAGTTCGATCCCGTGGTGATGTTCATGATCGGCACCGTCATCGCCCTGTTCATCAACTACCCCAACGCGGATGAACAGCGCCGCCGTATCGATGCACACGCCCGCGCTGCCCTGATGATGGCCAGCGTGCTGCTGGCTGCCGGTGCCTTCACCGGCATCATGTCCGGCACCGGGATGCTCACGGCGATGGCCAACGAGGTGGTGAAGGTCATTCCTTCCGGCCATGCCCATCACATCCCGTTTGTGCTGGGCCTGCTGGCGATGCCACTGAGCCTGCTGTTCGATCCCGATTCCTTCTATCTCGGCGTGCTGCCGGTGGTCGCGGGTGCGGCCGGCCAGTTGGGGGTACCGCCTATCCAGGTCGCCCAGGCGGCACTGCTGGGCCAGATGACGACGGGCTTCCCGGTGAGCCCGTTGACACCCGCGACCTTCCTGCTGGTGGGGCTGGCAGGCGTGGAACTGGCGGAGCACCAGAAGTTTTCCATCCCCTTCCTGTTCGGCGCGTCCGTGGTCATGACGATCGCCAGCGTGGTCTTCGGTGTATTTCCGCTGTGAAGAAAACAAGAAACAAGGAGCAAGGAACAATGAGCAATGAGAAGACAGATGAACGTGGCGGACCACTGGCCGGCGTCAGGATCCTCGACCTGACCTCGGTGATCATGGGGCCATTTGCCACCCAGATCCTGGCCGGACTCGGTGCGGAAGTGATCAAGGTCGAATCACCAGAGGGCGACAACATGCGCCATGTCGGCCCGATGAACCATGCGGGCATGGGCCACATCTTCCTGCATGCCAACCAGGGCAAGCGCAGCGTGGTGCTCGACCTGAAGCACGAGGACGCACGCGCTGCGCTCCACAAGCTCATTGCACGCAGCGACGTCATGGTGTCCAACATCCGCCCCCAGGCGCTGGCGCGGCTGGGCCTGGACTACGATACCTTGAAGCTGGCCCACCCCCGTCTGGTGCATGTGTCCTGTTGCGGTTTCGGGCAGGATGGCCCCTATGCGGCCAGGGCGGCCTACGACGACCTGATCCAGGGTGCCTCCGGGATCTCCTGGCTGATGAGCCAATCCGGCGCCACCTCGCCGCGCTATGCCCCGACCACCCTGGGCGACCGGGTAACAGGCCTGCATACCGTGTATGCGATCACCACCGCGCTCTATGAGCGCGAGCGCTCGGGAAGCGGGCAGTCGGTGGTCGTGCCCATGTTCGAGTCGATGGTGCAATTCGTCCTGGGCGACCACCTGGGTGGACTCAGCTTCAGCCCCGCCCAGGGCGAGCCCGGCTATGCGCGACTGCTGACGGAGCATCGCCGCCCCTACGAAACCCGGGATGGCCACCTGTGCGTGCTGATCTACAACGACAAGCAATGGAAGGCCTTCTTCACGGCCATCGGCCAAGCCGAACGCTTCGACAGCGATGCCCGCTTCAGCACCCACAGCAATCGCGCCCGGCACATCGGCGAAGTCTATGCCGAGGTCGCGCGGCTGATGCGCGAGCGCACCACGCAGCAATGGCGCACGCTGCTGGACGCGGCCGACATTCCCAACATGCCGATGAATTCGCCCTACGACCTGCTGGAGGATCCCCACCTGCAGGCGGTGGATTTCATCCGCCAGGTTGAGCATCCCACGGAAGGCACACTGCGTACCCCGGGCACGCCCACGCAATGGTCACGCACGGCCTGTACGCCCGCCTCCCCCGCACCGGGACTGGGTGAACACACGGCCGAGGTGTTGCAGGAACTGGGCTACAGCACCGACGAGATCGCCGCACTGCGCAAGCGCGGTGCCACGGGCAACACCTGACCGGGAGCAAGCATGGACTTTGAACTGGATGACGACCAACAGCAGATCTGCGACGCGGTAGAACGCATCTGCGCCCCCTTCGATGCGCAGTACTGGTTGCGCAAGGACCACGAAGGCGGCTTTCCCGATGACTTCCACCAGGCGCTGGCGCAAGCGGGATGGCTGGGCATCGCCATGCCGCAGCAATACGGCGGCGCCGGCCTGGGCATCACCGAAGCCGCGCTGATGATGCAGACCATCGCCGCCACCGGTGCGGGGCTCTCGGGGGCATCTGCAGTCCACATGAACATCTTCGGCCTGCATCCGGTGGTGGTCTTTGGCAGCGATGCGCAGAAGCAGCGCTGGTTGCCACCGCTCATTGCCGGCAGGGACAAGGCCTGCTTTGCCGTGACCGAGCCCAACACCGGCCTGAACACCCTCAAGCTGAAGACCCGCGCTGTGCGGCAGGGTGAGCACTACCATGTCTCCGGGCAGAAGGTCTGGATCTCCACCGCCCAGGTGGCCAACAAGATCCTCCTGCTGGCACGGACCACGCCAGTAGAGGAAGCCCGTGGCACGCAGGGACTGTCACTGTTCTATACCGATCTGGACCGCGCACGCATCGAGGTGCGCGAAATCGACAAGATGGGCCGCAAATGCGTCGACTCGAACGAGCTCTTCATCGACGACCTGCGCATCCCCGTGGAGGACAGGATTGGCGAGGAAGGCGAGGGATTCAAGTACATCCTGCACGGCATGAATCCCGAGCGCATCCTGA
>JAFAMT010000465.1 GCA_019233085.1 Herbaspirillum sp. | reverse complement strand
CTTGTCGCCCTTCTTGTGGCTCATGGCGAAGTCGTCCCACGGGTTCGGCTTGCACTGCTTCATGCCCAGGGAGATACGACGACGCTCTTCGTCGATTTCCAGAACCATGACTTCGACTTCGTCGCCCAGCTGGACAACCTTGTTCGGGGCCACGTTCTTGTTGGTCCAGTCCATTTCGGAGACGTGCACCAGGCCTTCGATGCCTTGTTCGACTTCCACGAATGCACCGTAGTCGGTCAGGTTGGTGACCTTGCCGAACAGGCGGGTGCCTTGCGGGTAGCGACGCGACAGACCGGTCCACGGATCGTCGCCCAGTTGCTTCACGCCCAGGGAGACGCGGTTCTTCTCTTGATCGTACTTGAGGACCTTGGCGGTGATCTCTTGGCCAACCGACAGCACTTCCGACGGGTGACGCACGCGACGCCATGCCAGGTCGGTGATGTGCAGCAGGCCGTCGATGCCACCCAGGTCAACGAACGCACCGTAGTCGGTGATGTTCTTGACGATACCGGTGACGACGGTGCCTTCCTTCAGGGTTTCCATCAGCTTGGCGCGCTCTTCGCCCATGGAGGCTTCGATCACGGCACGGCGCGACAGAACCACGTTGTTGCGCTTGCGATCCAGCTTGATGACCTTGAATTCCAGGGTCTTGCCTTCGAACGGGGTGGTGTCCTTGACCGGACGGGTGTCGACCAGCGAACCCGGCAGGAAGGCACGAATGCCGTTGGTCAGCACGGTCAGGCCGCCCTTGACCTTGCCATTGACGGTACCGGTGACGATCTCGCCGGACTCCATCGCCTTTTCCAGCGAGAGCCACGATGCCAGACGCTTGGCCTTGTCGCGCGACAGGATGGTGTCGCCGAAACCGTTTTCCAGCGATTCGATCGCAACGGAGATGAAGTCGCCGACGTTGACTTCGACTTCGCCGTTGTCGTTCTTGAATTCTTCAACAGGGATGAATGCTTCCGACTTCAGGCCGGCGTTGACGATCACGAAGTTGTGATCCAGGCGCACGACTTCTGCCGAGATGACTTCACCCGAACGCATGTCCTGACGCGACAGCGATTCTTCAAACAGAGCAGCAAATTCGCTGGAGGTATCAACACCTGCAGCGATGACGGTAGTGGTAGACATAAAAGAAATAAGAAAGATTGGCCGGTATCCGTTTCATGCAATCGTCCCGACTTGCACTGCCGCCTTCGTTGCCGCTGGCGACATGGATACTGGGTTAGGTTTATCAACACCCGTCAGACTTTGCATCTGCCGGGCACCAATGGCACTACGGGTACAACAAGGACTTGCCCATGATGGCAGCGAAAGGCGCTTTTTCAAGCAGATTCAAGCGCTTTCAATGCCCCAGGGCAGCGTACCAGCTGAGTACCTGCTGCACCGCTTCGTCAGCGGTCATGTCGGATGTATCCAGGTGATATGCGCCCTCCGCAGGCTTCAAGGGGGCAGACGCGCGATTCATGTCGCGTTCGTCGCGCTCCTTCAAATCTTTGGAGAGGTCTTCTATATTAGCAGAAAAACCCTTGTCAATCAATTGCTTATAGCGCCTTGTGGCGCGCGCTTCCACACTGGCGGTCAAAAACACCTTCAGGCGGGCGCTGGGGAAGATCACCGTCCCCATGTCGCGACCATCGGCGACCAGGCCGGGGGATTTCCTGAATGACAACTGCAGGCCATACAAGGCCTGGCGTACCGTGATCAGGGTGGCAATCCTGGAGGCGGTATTGCCGACCTCTTCGGCACGGATGGCCTGGGTCACGTCCTCATTGGCCAGGAAGATATGCGCCCCGTCGAAATGGCAATGCAGGTGCTCGGCCGCCTTGGCCAGCGCATGCTCGTCATTGAGCGGCACGCCGCGCCGCAGTACCGACAGGGCCGTCAGGCGGTAAAGCGCCCCCGAATCGAGATAATGAAAGCCCAGCTGCTGGGCCACCTTCTGCGCCACGGTACCCTTGCCGGAGGCGGTGGGGCCATCGATGGCGATGACCGGTATCTTTGCTTTTTCCATGTCTGAAACCTGTACGAACAAATAATTTAGCTGATTTCGTCTAATGCACAGGGTGTATCAGATCAAGGTTTGCTCGGCAATCTTTTTGAAGACGTCGAAATAATCAGGGAAGGTCTTGGCCACGCACTTGGGGTCATTGATGCGCACCCGGTTGCCCCGGCGCAAGGCCCCATCCAGTGATGCCAGCGAGAAACACATGGCCATGCGGTGGTCGTCGTAGGTATCGATGGCGGCCGTGCCGATCTCGGCGGGCGGGGTCACCTTGAGATAATCGGCGCCCTCCTCCACTTGCGCGCCCAGCTTGCGCAGCTCGGTGGCCATGGCGGCCAGGCGGTCGGTTTCCTTGACGCGCCAGCTGGCGATGTTGCGCAGCGTGCTGGGGCCATCGGCATAGAGCGCCGCCACGGCGATGGTCATGGCGGCATCGGGGATGTGGTTGAAGTCGGCGTCGATGGCCTTCAAGGGGCCGTTGGAGGACGCCTCGATCCAGTTCTCACCCATGGTGATGGTGGCGCCCATCTGCTGCAGCGCTTCCACGAAGCGCACATCGCCCTGGATACTGTCGCGACCCACGCCCTCGACCCGGATCGGGCCGCCGGCAATGGCACCGGCGGCCAGGAAGTACGAGGCCGAGGAGGCATCGCCTTCGACATGGATGCTGCCGGGGCTGCGATAGTGCTGGCCCGGCTTGATGGTGAACTGCTGCCAGCCGTCGCGCTCGACCTCCACGCCGAAACGACGCATCAGGTTCAGGGTGATCTCGATATAGGGCTTGGAGATCAGTTCGCCGACCACCTCGATCTGCATGCTCTCCTCGCGCGCCATCAGGGGTGCGGCCATCAGCAGGGCCGTCAGGAACTGGCTGGAGACGTTGCCGCGCACCTTCATCCGCGTCGAACTCAACTGGCCGCGACGGATGTGCAGCGGCGGATAGCCGGGGTTGCCGGTGTAGTCGATGCGCATTCCTACTGCGTTCAGGGCATCGACCAGGTCGCCGATGGGCCGCTCATGCATGCGCGGCACGCCATGCAGCGTGTAGTCGCCACCCAGCACGGCCAGGGCCGCGGTCAGCGGACGGATGGCGGTGCCAGCATTGCCCATGAAAAGATCGGCCTGGTGCACCGGCAACACGCCGTTGACGCCATGCACGATGTAGTCCTGGGTACCTTCGATCTGCTCCCATTTCACGCCCAGGGTCTGCAGGGCCATCAGCATGACCAGGGTGTCATCGGAGGCCAGCAGGTCGAAGATGCGGGTGGTGCCGCCGGAGAGCGCGGCCAGCAGCAGGATGCGGTTGGAGATGCTCTTGGAGCCCGGCAGCTTGACCGTGCCCTGCACGTGGGGCACCGGCGCCAGGTCGATGTGTCGGGGGTAGGAAGGCTGTTTCATCGTCGTTCGGTTTCTGTGGATGAATCGGGCCGCCGTGGCGGCAATCAGTTGTTGTCCCTGCCTGGTTCGCTGTTACTCAGAATCAGCCCGGCTTGCGTTCGGCCGCCTCGATGGCAGCGGCCCATTCCAGGCGCGCATGCTGCGCGCTGGCGTAGATTTTTTCCAGCGCCGCGCCGTCGCCGGCGGCGATCAACGCGCGCATGGCCTGCAGCTGTGCCAGGTAGGTATCGACTTCCACCAGCAGCGCATCGCGATTGGCCAGCGTGATATCGCGCCACATCTCGGGCGAGGAGGCGGCGATGCGGGTGAAGTCGCGAAAGCCGCTGGCGGCGTACTGGAACAGCGTGGCCGCATGCGGCTTGCGGGCGATATCGTCCACCAGCGCAAAGGCCAGTACGTGCGGCAGGTGGCTCACCGAGGCAAACACCGCATCATGCTCCTGCGGCGAAAGATGGTGGATGACGGCGCCGCAGGCACGCCAGGCGGCCGCCACGGCCTCGACATCCTGGACGCGGTTCTCGGGCAAGGCAGCGATGACCACCTTCTTGCCTTCGTAGAGATCGGCCAGGGCCGCCTCCGGTCCATGCTTTTCGCGGCCGGCGATGGGATGGGCCGGCACGAACTGCGCAATGCGCGCCCCCAAAGCCTTGCGCGCGGCAGCCACCACGTCGCTCTTGGTGCTGCCGGCATCGGTGACGATGGCGTGCGCATCGAGGTGGGCAGCAATGGAAGTAAGGATGGCTTCGGTCTGCGCCACCGGTGCTGCCAGCAGGACCAGGTCGGCACCGGCCACGGCGACGGCCGGATCGGTCGCGATGGCATCGATGATGCCCAGCTCGCGGGCGCGCTCCAGGCTCTGCGCGGAACGCCCAACACCGACGAACTGCGTGGCCGGATGCGCACGGCGCAGCGCCAGGGCAAAGGACCCGCCGATAAGACCGACACCGAAGATGACGACTTTCCTGAACACGATGGCCTCGCAAGCGGAAGTGGACGAGACCGGGCTCACAGGCCCAGCGGATAGGAACCGAGCAGCTTGAAGAAGGCTGCATTCTGGCGCAGCTCTTCGAGCGCCTGCGCGACCTTGTGGTCCTGCTCGTGGCCTTCCAGGTCGACGTAGAAATAATATTCCCAGGAACCCATGCGGGCCGGACGCGATTCGAACCGCGTCATCGACACGCCATGACGCGCCAGCGGAGCCAGCAGGTTGTAGACCGCGCCCGCCTTGTTGGGCACCGACAGCACGATGGAGGTCTGGTCACGGCCCGAGGGCGCGGTGCGCAGGCGACCGATCACGGCGAAGCGGGTGCGGTTGTGCGGGTCATCCTGGATATGGGCGTTGACCACCTGCAGGTTGTACTTCTGCCCGGCGATCTCACCGGCAATCGCCGCCACGCTGCCATCCTCACCCGCCATGCGGGCTGCCTCGGCATTGGAGGCCACGGCCTGGCGTTCAATGGACGGATAGTTCTGGTTCAGCCAGGCATTGCACTGGGCCAGTGCCTGCGAATGGGCGCAGATGCGGGTGATGCCGTCCATCTTGCCGCTGGCTGTCATCAGGCTGTGATGCACGGGGATGGCCACTTCACCGCTGATGGTCAGGGTGGTCTGCAGCAACAGGTCCAGGGTGCGGTTGATCACGCCCTCGGAGGAATTCTCGATGGGCACCACGCCGAAATCGGCGGTGCCAGCCTCGGCATCGCGGAACACCTCATCGATGGAAACACAAGACAAGCCCTCGATGGCATGGCCGAACTGCTGGTACACCGCCTGTTCGCTGAAGGTGCCGGCGGGGCCGAGATAGGCCACCACCACGCGCTTTTCCAGCGCGCGGCAGGCTGACATCACTTCGCGGAAGATGGTCTGGATATCGGCGCCCAGCAAGGGGCCGGGATTGCGTTCGGCAGCCTTGCGCAAGACCTGTGCCTCGCGCTCCGGACGGAACACCGGGGCATTGGTCTCGGCCTTGACGTGGCCCACTTCCTGCGCGACGCGGGCGCGCTGGTTCAGCAGGTCGAGGATCTGCGCATCGATGGCATCGATCTTCTGGCGCAGGGGCAGCAACTTGTCGTCACTCATCTTGCTCTTTCATGTTCGGCAGGCCGCGCCCGGATACGACCGGAAGCGGCACGATGGCATGGCATGGTGTCAAAAACTGCGCGCGGCGCAGGCCATCAGGCCGGCACCGCACGGGGTCCAAGGCGGCAACGGTGTCAGCCGTGCTGCTTCTCGAAGTCCTTGAGGTAATCGACCAGGGCCTGTACGCCCTCGATCGGCATCGCGTTATAGATCGATGCACGCATGCCGCCGACCGACTTGTGGCCTTTCAGCTGCAGCAGGCCGCGCTCTTTGGCGCCGGCCAGGAATGTGTCGTTGAGCGACTCGTCGCGCAGGAAGAACGGCACGTTCATGCGGGAACGGCAATCGGCTGCGATACGGTTGCTGTAGAAATCGGTACTGTCCAGGTAGCCGTAGAGCAATTCGGCCTTGGCCACATTACGTGCTTCCAGCGCGGCCACGCCACCCTGGCGCTTCAACCACTGGAACACCAGGCCGGCGATATAGATCGCATAGGTCGGCGGGGTGTTGTACATGGAATCGTTGTCGGCCACGGTCTTCCAGTCGAAGGCCGAGGGGCAGAACGGCAGTGCGTGACCGAGCAGGTCTTCGCGCACGATGACGATGGTCACGCCGGCCGGGCCGATGTTCTTCTGGGCGCCACCGTAGATGACGCCGTACCTGGACACATCGACCGCACGCGAGAGGATGTGCGAGGACATGTCGGCCACCAGCGGCGCGCCATCGGTGTCGGCGGCCACATCGGGGGTGAACTGGTATTCGACGCCGTCGATGGTCTCGTTGCTGCAGATGTGCACGTAGGCGGCATTGCGCGAGAGCTGCCATTCGGCACGCGCCGGGATGCTGGAGAACTTGTGCCCGGCCGAGGAGGCCGCGACATTGACGCTGCAATAGCGTCCGGCTTCCTTGATCGACTTAGTCGACCAGGAACCGGTGTTGATGTAATCCGCCACGCCGGGCAGATGCTGGCCGGCGGGAGAGCGCAACGCCGCCAGGTTCATCGGGATGATGGCGTTCTCGGCGATGGCGCCGCCCTGCAGGAACAGCACCTTGTAGTTCGACGGGATGGCCAGCAGCTCGCGCACGTCCGCCAAGGCCGTCTCGATGATGGACATGAATTCCTTGCCGCGATGGCTCATCTCCATGACGGACATGCCACTGCCATGCCAGTCCAGCATCTCGTCGGCTGCCTGTTGCAGCACTTCCTTGGGCAATACCGCCGGTCCGGCGGAAAAGTTATAAACCATGTCTGCGTTCGCCATCAAAAAAGGTGGCCGGGTCAATGCTGCCTTGCCCTGCCACCCTGGTCCTGCTTCTTACTCGCCGGCGGCAGGTGTCTCGCTGCCAGCACCCTCGGCGCCCTCTGCGGTGTCGCCGTCGACCACGTCTTCCACATCGGACTCGACCACGCGCTGCAGGCCGGACAGCTTGGTGCCATCCTCCACGGCGATCAGGGTCACACCCTGGGTGGCACGACCCATCTCGCGGATCTCCGACACGCGGGTGCGGATGAGCACGCCACCGGTGGTGATGAGCATGATCTCATCGCTGGACTCGACCAGGGTCGCCGCCACCACCTTGCCGTTGCGTTCGCTGGTCTGGATCGCGATCATGCCCTTGGTGCCGCGGCCATGGCGGGTGTACTCGGTGATCGGGGTACGCTTGCCGAAGCCGTTCTCGGTGGCGGTGAGCACCGACTGCTGCTCGTTCTCGGCCACCAGCAGGGCGATGACCTGCTGGGTTTCTTCCAGGTTCATGCCACGCACGCCACGGGCGGTACGGCCCATCGGACGCACGTCGTTCTCGTCGAAGCGCACGGCCTTGCCTGCGTCCGAGAACAGCATCACGTCATGGGCGCCGTCGGTCAGCGCGGCACCGATCAGGAAGTCGCCTTCATCGAGGTCGACCGCGATGATGCCCGCCTTGCGCGGGTTGGAGAAGTCCGACAGCGGGGTCTTCTTGACCGTGCCCAGGCTGGTGGCCATGAAGACATAGCGGTCGTCCGGGAAGCTGCGGTTGGCGCCCGAGAGCGGCAACACCACCGTGATCTTCTCGCCGTCCTGCAGCGGGAACATGTTGACGATGGGCTTGCCGCGCGAGTTGCGCGAACCCTGCGGCACTTCCCAGACCTTCAGCCAGTACAGGCGGCCACGGTTGGAGAAGCACAGGATGTAGTCGTGCGTGTTGGCGATGAAGAGCTGGTCAATCCAGTCGTCATCCTTGGTCGCCATGGCCTGCTTGCCGCGTCCGCCACGCTTTTGCGCACGATATTCGGAGACCGGTTGCGACTTCATGTAACCGGTGTGGGACAGGGTCACCACCATGTCCTGCGGCGTGATCAGGTCTTCGGTAGCCAGGTCGGTGGCGTTGTGCTCGATGGTGGAGCGACGCTCGTCCTTGGCACCGATGCCGAAGTCGTTCTTGGCGGCGTTGAGTTCGTCGGTGATGATGGCGGTCACGCGGGCCGGCTTGGACAGGATGTCCAGCAGGTCGGC
>JAFAMT010000261.1 GCA_019233085.1 Herbaspirillum sp. | reverse complement strand
TGCGGGACAGGGCGCAGCGCTTGCCGGCAGAAGTCACCTTCCCTGCGCACGGGGCGCCGGGGAGCAGTGAGTGAAAGCGGCTTGGCCGCGTGTTTGGACTTTATTCGTTGAAGGGGAGTTTGATGAAGAAGTTAATGATTGCCGCAGCGGCATCCTGTCTATCGACAGCTGCCTTTGCGCAGAGCAGCGTCACCATCTACGGCAGCCTTGATGCTGGCGTGGCCTATATCAACAACCTCAATGGCGGATCGGTGTCGCGCCTGGATCAGGGTACGATGCAGCCGGATCGTATCGGCTTTCGTGGCGTCGAGGACCTGGGCGGCAATCTGAAGGCGATCTTCCAGCTGGAAGCCGGCTTCTACACCGACACTGGCGGCACGCCCAATTCCTCCAAGCTGTTCAACCGCTACAGCACCGTCGGCCTGTCCGGCGACTTCGGCGCGGTCACCTTGGGCCATATGCCGGACGTGGTGTTCGACTACGTGGGCAAGCTGTCCAACGGCTTCCAGCTGACCAACTGGTACCTGTTCCACCCGGGTAACCTGGACAGCCTGGCCAACACCTACCAGTTCGACAATGCCGTGCGCTATACCTCGCCCACCGCAGGCGGCTTCCAGGGCAGCCTGATGTACGGCTTCGGCGAAGTGGCCGGCGACAGTGGCAACGGTCGCAACGTCAGCGCCGGTGCGACCTACACCAATGGCCCGTTCCGCGCGGCCCTGGCGTATTCCAAGCTGAACAATCGGGCCGCTGGTTATGCTGGCACCTTCCTCACCAGCGTCGGCCTGGGCAATGCGGGAACGGTCTTCAACAGCCTGACCACCACTGCCGGCGGCCTGGGTTACACCATCGGCAGCGTGCGCCTGAACAGCGCCTATACCCAGGTGAAGCTGTCCATGCCCAGCGGCGCCACGCCCAATCAGAAGAACCTGGACCTGGGCGCGGCCTGGCGCTATGCGACGCTGGACACCATCAACTTCGGTTATGGCTTGTCCAAGCTGGAAGGGGCGCGCTGGAACACTTTTAGCCTGTCGCACGTGCATGAGTTCTCCAAGCGCACCCAGTGGTACGTGCAGGCCGCCTACCAGCGTGCCGGCGGCGATGCGCGCTTTGCGGCCATGAACGGCACTGGCGCCGGCGGTTCCACCGGGGTCTCCGGCGGCCAGGGCCAACTGGTCACCACCATCGGCATGCACCACTCGTTCTAAGGCCCTCTCCGGATGGCTGGCATTACCTTCTGTGAATAGTCTTGTCTTGCGCATTCCGACCTGGAGCGGGTTGGAATTTCGTAGTGCCTTGGGCGGAGGAAGACCCCTTTCTCCGCCATTTTTTTATCCAAACCGAATTCATTGCCGGTGGGCATCAGGGCATCGTCCCCCGGCATTCTTGCGTTGCGGAGAAAGCCTCATGATTGCAAATCTCAAACTGGGCGCCCGTCTTGGACTGGGCTTCGGACTGGTGCTGGCGCTGCTGGCCGGGATCACGGGGCTGGCCATCGCCAGCCTGTCCACGCTGCACCAGGGCACGCGCCAGATCGTAGAAGACCGCTACCCGCAGGTCTTGCTGGCCAATGATGTGCTCTTGCGCATCAGCGAGAATGCCAGCGCCATGCGCAACCTGCTGCTGCTGGACGACCACCAGAAGCTGACCGAGGAAATTGCCCGCATCGATAAGGGCGAGACGGCCATCGGCGAAGACCTCGGCAAATTGCAGGCGCGCCTGTCCAGCGAGCAGGGTCGCAAGTCCTTCGCCGAGATACTGTCACTGCGCGCCAGCTACCGGCAGGGTCAGCAACGCTTCCTGCAACTGGCCTCCACCGGCGCTACCATGGATGCCACCGAGCTGTTGATGACCAGCCTGCGCCAGGACCAGGACAAATACATCACCCGCCTCAAAAGCTATATCGCGGTGGGCTCCCTGATGATGGAGCGCAGCGGCCAGGAAGCCGCCGACCAGTACCATGGCAAGACCGCGATCATGCTGGCCATCGCCGCGCTGGCGGTGTTGCTGGGTGGCGGCTTTGCCTGGTGGACCACGCGTTCCATCACGCGCCCGGTACGCCATGCGGTGGAGGTGGCGCAACAGGTGGCCGACGGCAACCTGTGCAGCGAGATCAGGGCCGGCGCGCGTGACGAGATCGGCCAGTTGCTGGAGGCCTTGCGCCAGATGAACGGCAGTCTCACCCGCATCGTGGCCGATGTGCGCGGCGGGGCCGAGACCATCGCCACCGCCTCGGCCGAAATCGCCGGTGGCAACCTGGACCTGTCGGCGCGCACCGAGCAGCAGGCCGGCTCACTGGAAGAAACGGCGGCGGCGATGGAGGAACTGACCTCCACCGTGCGCCAGAATGCCGAGAACGCGCAACAGGCCAATCAACTGGCCTCGGATGCCTCCGGCGTGGCGGCGCGCAGCGGGGAAGTGGTGCAACAGGTGGTGAGCACCATGCAGGGCATCAGCGAGGCCTCGCGCCGCATCGTCGACATCATCGGCGTGATCGACGGCATCGCATTCCAGACCAATATCCTGGCGCTCAATGCGGCGGTGGAAGCGGCACGTGCCGGCGAGCAGGGCAGGGGCTTTGCGGTGGTGGCTTCAGAGGTGCGCTCGCTGGCCCAGCGCTCGGCCACGGCGGCCAAGGAGATCAAGGCGCTGATCGATGATTCGGTGGCGCAGGTGGATGCGGGTGGCCGCCTGGTGGTGCAGGCTGGCACCACGATGGGCGAGGTGGTGGACAGCGTGCGACGGGTGTCGCACATCGTCGGCGAGATCAGCATGGCCACGCAGGAGCAGCGTGCCGGTATCGAACAGGTCAATCACGCCATCACCCACATGGATGAGACCACCCAGCAGAACGCGGCACTGGTGGAACAGGCTGCCGCCGCTGCCCAGTCCTTGCAGGACCAGTCGCAGCGGCTGCGGGAGCTGGTGGGCGTGTTCCGGCTACAGGATGTGCGACCGGAACGAACGATGCTTCAGGCCGCCGAGGTGGAGGATGAGGCGGCTGTCACGGCCTCGCCACGATACAGCACCAGCGTGGCGATCAGCCCGCAGAGGGCGGCAAAGCTCATCCAGTAGCCCGGTGCCGCCTTGTCGCCGGAGGTTTCGATCAGCCAGGTCGAGACCAGCGGCGTGAAGCCACCGAAGATGGCGGTGGCCAGGCTGTAGGCCAGCGAGAAACCGACCGTGCGCACATGGGCCGGCATCACCTCGGTGAGCGCCACCACGGCCGCGCCGTTGTAGCTGGCGTAGAGGAAGGACAGCCAAAGTTCGGTGATGAGCAGGTTCTTGAAGCTGATGTCCGAGACCAGCCACGACATGATCGGGTAGGCGGTCAACAGGGTCAGCATCGTGAAGGCTACCAGCACCGGGCGGCGGCCCACACGGTCCGACAGCGCGCCCATGATGGGCAGCCAGCAGAAGTTGGACAGGCCGACGCAGAAGGTGACGATGAGGCTATCCGAGGCTGACAACTTGAGCACGTTCTTGCCGAAGGTCGGGGTGTAGACCGTGATGAGATAGAAGGACACCGTGGTCATCACCACCATCATCATGCCGGCCACCACGATCTTCCAGTTCTGCGCGATGGAGGCCATGATTTCGCCAAAGCGCGGATGGTGCTTGCGGGCCAGGAATTCCTCGGTCTCCTGCAGCGAGCGGCGGATGATGAAGATGGCCGGTACGATCAGGCAGCCGATGACGAAGGGAATGCGCCAGCCCCAGTCACTGATCTGCGCCGGCGCCAGCCACTGGCTGACCAGGTAGCCGATCAGGGCCGAGGCCATGATGGCGGCCTGCTGGCTGGCCGACTGCCAGCTGACGTAAAAGCCCTTGTTGCCGGGCGTGGCCATTTCGGCCAGGTAGACCGACACGCCACCCAATTCCACCCCTGCCGAGAAGCCCTGCAGCAGCCGTCCGGTCAGCACCAGGATGGGCGCGGCCACGCCGATGGTGGCGTAGCCCGGCACGAAGGCGATCAGCAGTGTGCCGATGGCCATGATGGCCAGCGTGACGATGAGCCCCTTGCGCCGGCCGATGCGGTCGATGTAGCTGCCCAGGATGATGGCGCCCAGGGGACGCATCAGGAAGCCCGCACCGAAGGTGCCGAAGGTCAGGATCAGCGAGACGAACTCGTTGTCCGAGGGGAAGAAGGTCTTCGAGATGTAGCTGGCATAGAAGCCGTACAGGAAGAAGTCGAACATCTCCAGGAAATTGCCGCTGGTCACCCGCAGGACGGTGGACAGCTTGGAGTGTCGGGCGTTTGTTGTGGTTGTTGTGGTTGTTGTGTTTGTGGTCATGTCGGTCTCTCTCTTCTCTCTTTATTCCAGCGCTGATCGGCAGTCGATCAGCGCGGCGCCGGATCCAGGCCGGACGCCTTGATGGCCGCCTCGGCTTCTGGCGAGGCC